>NZ_JTLF01000227.1:0-27396 GCF_000798855.1 Enterobacter sp. ZOR0014
GAACATGGCGAGGGAATAGTCGAAGCAGCGATTAAAGTCCGAGAGCGTATTTCAGGGCCTGACGTTTCAACCCACCGGCACGTTCCGCCGCCATGAGGCCAATGTTACGCAGAATACGTACTGGCGCTAAGTCATTGCTGAACCCGGCATAGAACAGATCCATTCCCGACTGCATAATAAAATTATCCGCCATACGTCGCGTCTGGTAACGCTTCAGTACCTGATGGCTGGACCACGCTTCCGCATGCCCGCGCGCATGACTTAAAACGTCCAGTAACGCGTCAACGTCACGATACCCAAGATTTACCCCCTGCCCGGCCAGCGGGTGTATGGTGTGTGCCGCATCCCCCACCAGCGCCAGCCCGTCACGGGCATACTGCAAAGCGTGACGTCGCGTGAGCGGGAATGCGCCAGCGGCGACTGGTGTGATATGCCCCAGACGGCTCGGGAAGTGCTGCAGGATCTCGCGCTGCAGTTGTTCCATTGAAAGCCCTTGTAGCTGGCGAATGCGCGCCGGTTTGTCGTACCACACCAGTGACGCCCAATGATCAAATAGCGGTAAAAAGGCATGCGGGCCATTCGGCGTAAAGTGCTGCCAGGTGCTCTCACCCGGCAAATTCTCACACTGGACGGTAATCAGCATACAAGACTGCTCATACTGCCAGGCATGTACCCCAATACCTGCCATCTGTCTGACCTGAGAATTGGCACCATCCGCCCCGACGACCAGCTTCACAGCCAGCTCATCACCGCTGTCGAGCGTCAGCAAATAGCCGTTTTCGTGAGTATGAAGTGCCTTAAGTGACGCAGGAACACGCAGCGTCACCTTCGGGTGCGCCTCCAGGGCCTGCCAGAGCGCCAGCTGGAGCACATTGTTTTCCACCATGTAGCCCAGGCGCGGCAGCTTCAGCTCCGCAGCATCAAACGCAACGTGGGCATTTTCCCACTCCCAGGTTTCAAGACGGCTGTAGGGATGCGCACGCATCGCCTGCACCGTTTCCCAGACGCCCAGACCGCGCAGCAGATCGACTGACGCCGCGCTGATAGCAGAAATGCGCACATCCGGCTTGCTGGCGGGATCGAATGCCGGCGGTGCAGCCTGTTCAATTACCGTTACCTCAAATCCCTGCTGCGCCAGCCCCAGCGCCAGTGCGCCGCCGACCATACCGCCGCCGACAACGGCAACTTCGGTGTGTTGGAGTGTCATGGTCATTTTTCCTTATTGGAGAATCCCTTAAGTTTACCGGATTTTTGCGGTCCTGAGACACATAACCTTCATACTGGTCACAACCCCACCAAAGCATTACAATACGCGGCTTGCAATCCTGAGCTGAGCAAGTCGATGACTAAAAAACTCCATATAAAAACCTGGGGCTGTCAGATGAACGAATACGATTCATCCAAGATGGCCGATCTGCTGGACACCACCCACGGATACCAGCTGACTGAAAATCCGAAAGAAGCCGACGTGTTGCTGCTGAACACCTGTTCAATTCGTGAAAAAGCGCAGGAAAAAGTCTTCCACGTGTTAGGCCGCTGGAAACTTCTCAAACGAAAAAATCCGGACCTGATCATCGGCGTGGGCGGTTGCGTCGCATCACAGGAAGGTAAGCTCATCCGCCAGAGAGCCCCCTATGTGGATATCGTCTTTGGCCCGCAGACCCTGCACCGCCTGCCGGAGATGATCAACCAGGTTCGCGGTAATCGTAGCCCGGTCGTTGACGTCAGCTTCCCGGAGATCGAGAAATTTGACCGTCTGCCAGAACCGCGCGCAGATGGCCCGACCGCTTTCGTTTCCATCATGGAAGGCTGCAACAAATACTGCACTTACTGTGTGGTGCCTTACACCCGTGGCGAAGAAGTCAGCCGCCCGGCAGACGATATTCTGTTTGAAATCGCGCAGCTTGCCGCGCAGGGCGTTCGCGAAGTGAACCTGCTGGGCCAGAACGTTAACGCCTGGCGTGGGGAAAACTACGACGGCACCACCGGCACCTTTGCTGAACTGCTGCGCCTGGTGGCCGCGATTGACGGTATCGACCGTATTCGCTTTACCACCAGCCATCCGATGGAATTCACCGATGACATCATTGATGTCTATCGCGATACGCCAGAGCTGGTGAGCTTCCTGCATCTGCCGATTCAGTGCGGCTCTGACCGCGTTCTGAACCTGATGGGCCGTCCGCATACGGTTCTGGAGTACAAATCCACCATCCGTAAGCTGCGTGAAGCGCGTCCGGATATCCAGATAAGCTCCGACTTTATTGTCGGCTTCCCTGGTGAAACCGCGGATGACTTCGAGCGCACCATGAAGCTCATTGGTGAAGTGAATTTTGACGTCAGCTACAGCTTCATCTTCTCCGCGCGTCCTGGAACCCCTGCGGCCGATATGGTTGACGATGTGCCGGAAGAAGAGAAAAAGCAGCGTCTGTATATTCTGCAGGAGCGCATCAACCAGCAGGCCAACGCCTGGAGCCGCCGTATGCTCGGCACCGTCCAGCGCATACTGGTAGAAGGCACCTCGCGCAAGAGCATTATGGAACTCTCCGGTCGTACAGAAAACAACCGCGTGGTGAACTTTGAAGGCACCCCGGATATGATCGGTAAATTTGTGGACGTTGAGATTGTCGAAGTGCTCACCAACTCACTGCGTGCGAAAGTGGTCCGCACTGAAGACGAAATGGGCCTGCGTATTGCCGAGTCACCGGAATCCGTCATTTCGCGTACCCGCAAAGAAAACGATTCTGACGTGGGGATTTACCAGCCTTAATCCTTCGGGCCTGCCGCTTCGGCAGGCCTTGTATTTCCTCTCATCGTCCCCAATATCATCTGCAATGCTTGCGCCTTTATTCTATGGCGTGAATAATTTCGGTAATGACCGTTTTATTACGCCGGGTGGCAGCGGGTCAGCTAACCAATCAAAGAGGAACAGTTTGAACATAGATACGCGTGAAATCAGCCTAACGCCCGCAGACAACGCTCGCCTGCTGAGCCTGTGCGGACCGTTTGATGACAACATCAAACAACTGGAGCGACGTCTGGGTATCGAAATCAATCGTCGCGATAATCACTTCAAACTTACCGGACGCCCTATCTGCGTCAATGCGGCTGCAGATATCCTGCGCAGCCTGTATGTCGATACCGCCCCGATGCGCGGCGAAATTCAGGATATCGAACCGGAACAAATTCACCTCGCCATTAAAGAGGCGCGCGTGCTTGAGCAGAGCGCGGAAAGTGTGCCGGACTACGGTAAGGCCATCAACATCAAGACCAAGCGTGGCGTCATTAAGCCGCGTACGCCAAACCAGGCGCAGTACATCGCTAATATTCTCGACCACGACATCACCTTCGGCGTGGGGCCGGCGGGTACGGGTAAAACCTATCTGGCCGTTGCCGCGGCGGTGGATGCGCTTGAACGTCAGGAAATCCGCCGTATCCTGCTGACCCGTCCGGCGGTGGAAGCGGGTGAAAAACTGGGCTTCCTGCCGGGCGACCTGAGTCAGAAGGTCGACCCGTATCTGCGTCCTTTATACGATGCGCTGTTTGAGATGCTCGGCTTTGAGAAGGTCGAAAAGCTGATTGAGCGTAACGTGATTGAAGTGGCCCCACTTGCCTACATGCGTGGTCGCACGTTAAACGACGCGTTCATCATTCTTGATGAAAGCCAGAACACCACCATCGAACAGATGAAGATGTTCCTGACGCGTATTGGCTTTAACTCGAAAGCGGTCATTACCGGTGACGTTACCCAGATCGACCTGCCGCGCAGCACCAAATCCGGCCTGCGCCACGCCATTGAAGTGCTGGCCGAAGTCGATGAAATCAGCTTTAACTTCTTCCACAGTGAAGACGTGGTACGCCATCCGGTAGTTGCGCGCATCGTTAACGCCTATGAAGCCTGGGAAGAGGCGGATCAAAAACGCAGGGCCGAACTGGCCGCAGAACGTAAGCGCGACGCGCAGGAGCAAGAACAGAAATGAGTCAGGTGATCCTCGATTTACAGCTGGCCTGTGAAGACAATTCCGGTATGCCAGATGAGGCACAGTTTCAGAAATGGCTGGATGCCGTTATCCCCCAGTTTCAGGAAGAATCAGAAGTGACGATTCGCCTGGTGGATGAGGCAGAAAGCCATGAGCTTAACCTGACTTACCGTGGGAAAGATAAGCCAACCAACGTGCTCTCTTTCCCGTTCGAAGCCCCGCCGGGTATCGAGATGCCGCTGCTTGGGGATCTGATCATCTGCCGTCAGGTGGTTGAACAGGAAGCCAAAGAGCAGCAAAAGCCGCTGGAAGCCCACTGGGCGCATATGGTGGTGCATGGCAGCCTGCATCTGCTTGGCTACGATCATATTGAAGATGACGAAGCGGAAGAGATGGAGTCCCTCGAGACAGAGATAATGCTTGCTCTGGGCTATGAGGATCCGTACATTGCCGAGAAAGAATAGTCAGTTAACTTACTGACGACTATGCCGCCGCGCAGGGAATTCGCGTGGCGGTAAATGTTGAACTAACAAGAGAACCCTTAACAAACGCCATGAGCGACGACAATTCACACAGTAGCGACACGACAAACACTAAAAAGGGATTTTTCTCCCTCATTCTGAACCAGCTTTTCCACGGCGAACCCAAGAACCGTGATGAACTGCTGGAGCTGATTCGTGATTCCGGGCAAAACGACCTTATCGACGAAGATACGCGCGAAATGCTCGAAGGGGTGATGGACATTGCTGACCAGCGTGTTCGCGATATCATGATCCCCCGCTCGCAGATGATCACCCTGAAACGTAACCAGACCCTGGACGAGTGCCTCGATGTGATCATCGAATCCGCCCACTCGCGTTTCCCGGTCATCAGCGAAGATAAAGATCACATCGAAGGGATTTTGATGGCGAAAGATCTGCTGCCGTTTATGCGCAGTGATGCCGAAGCCTTCAGCATGGAAAAAGTGTTACGCCAGGCCGTGGTTGTGCCGGAAAGTAAACGTGTGGACCGGATGCTGAAAGAGTTTCGCTCTCAGCGTTACCACATGGCGATTGTTATTGATGAATTTGGCGGCGTTTCCGGACTGGTCACGATCGAGGATATTCTTGAGCTGATCGTGGGTGAAATCGAAGATGAGTATGACGAAGAGGAAGATATCGACTTCCGTCAGCTCAGCCGCCACACCTGGACCGTGCGCGCGCTGGCCTCGATCGAGGACTTCAACGACGCTTTCGGCACTCACTTCAGTGATGAAGAGGTCGATACCATTGGCGGGCTGGTGATGCAGGCCTTTGGCCACCTTCCGGCGCGCGGTGAAACCGTTGACATCGACGGTTACCAGTTCAAAGTGGCAATGGCCGACAGCCGCCGTATTATACAGGTTCATGTCAGAACGCCGGACGACTCACCGGTGCCAAAACTGGAAGATTAATGTAAATGGCATTTGCCCCATTATTTGAACGCCAGCGCGTCCGTTTGCTGCTGGCGCTGTTACTCGGAGCCAGCGGTACGCTGGCTTTTTCTCCTTACGATATCTGGCCTGCGGCTATTCTCTCCCTGATGGGGCTTCAGGGTCTGACCCTGAACCGGCGTCCGGTACAGGCTGCCGCCATCGGTTACTTCTGGGGACTGGGGCTCTTTGGCTCCGGCATTAACTGGGTCTACGTCAGCATCGCCCAGTTTGGCGGTATGCCGGGCCCGGTTAACGTCTTCCTGGTCGTCCTGCTCGCGGCATATCTCTCACTGTATACTGGTCTGTTCGCAGGGATCCTTTCCCGCCTGTGGCCTAAAACCACCTGGCTGCGCGTCGCCATTGCCGCGCCGGTGGTCTGGCAAATCACCGAATTCCTGCGCGGTTGGATACTGACCGGCTTCCCGTGGCTGCAGTTCGGCTACAGCCAGATTGATGGCCCGCTGAAAGGCCTGGCCCCGGTCATGGGCGTTGAGGCAATCAACTTCCTGCTAATGGTGGTCAGCGGCCTGCTGATCCTGGCGCTGGTCACGCGTTGCTGGAAACCGCTGGCCGTGGCGCTGGTGCTGTTTGCCCTGCCCTTCCCGCTGCGGTATATCCAGTGGTTCACGCCTGAGCCTGAGCGCACCATGCAGGTTTCTATGGTGCAGGGAAATATCCCGCAATCTATGAAGTGGGATGAAAAAGAGCTGCTGAACACGCTGAAGATCTACGCCAACGCCACCGAAGAGGTGATGGGTAAATCGCAGCTGATCATCTGGCCGGAATCCGCCATTCCCGATCTGGAGATCAATCAGCAGCCGTTCCTGAACATGATGAACGACTTGCTGCTGGCTCGCGGCAGCACGCTGATTACCGGGATTGTCGATGCGCGTCTGAATCAGCAGAACCGTTATGACACCTACAACACCATCATTACGCTCGGCAAAGACAGCGAATACAGCTACAACTCCACGGATCGGTACAACAAGAACCACCTGGTGCCGTTTGGTGAATTTGTTCCGCTGGAGTCAATTCTGCGCCCGCTGGCGCCGTTCTTTGATCTGCCGATGTCCTCCTTCAGCCGTGGCCCGTACGTACAGCCCCAGTTGCATGCGCACGGCCTTGCCCTGACGGCGGCCATCTGCTACGAAATCATTCTCGGCGAGCAGGTTCGCGATAACTTCCGCCCGGATACCGACTACCTGCTGACCATCTCCAACGATGCGTGGTTCGGTAAATCTATCGGCCCGTGGCAGCATTTCCAGATGGCGCGTATGCGTTCTCTGGAGCTGGCGCGCCCATTGCTGCGCAGCACCAACAACGGCATCACCGCCGTGATTGGTCCACAGGGTGAAATCCAGGCCATGATCCCGCAGTTCACCCGTGAGGTGTTGACCACAAAAGTCACACCAACCACCGGCCTGACGCCGTATGCGCGCACCGGTAACTGGCCGCTGTGGATCCTGACCGCGCTGTTCGGTTTCGGTGCCGTGCTGATGAGCCTGCGTCAGCGTCGTCGCTAATCTTACCTTCTGTTGCCGGGTGGCGCTAACGCTTACCCGGCCTACATTTTGACTCCCGTAGGTCGGGTAAGGCGTAGCCGCCACCCGACAAATTCCTTCCAGTGCCAAATCTGGCACGCCTGTTGCTTTGTATATTCACGCAAACGCAGTTTGGCTTAACGTGCAACCTTGTCGCACCAGCGTAGATCATCGGTAGCACCGAAACGGTGCAACGGGAGATATTTGCCTCTGAATGGTGCGGCGCGCTTCGCAAAAATAAACAATAACGCAGCAAAATCTTTACATTAAGCCAGACTAAATGTTAACAAGCTTGCATAACACTGCACTCGCATCGCGCGAGATATAACAACATCACAATGGGTATCAATGCGTCACTGGCGCTGATAAGAAAGGAGTTGGGTATGCAATTACGTAAACTGGCCACAGCAATGCTGGTTATGGGAATGTCTGCCGGCGTGGTTCACGCTGAAGATGCTCCGGCAGCAGGCAGTACTCTCGACAAGATTGCCAAAAACGGCGTCATCGTGGTCGGCCACCGTGAATCTTCCGTCCCGTTCTCTTACTACGACAACACGCAAAAAGTCGTGGGCTATTCACAGGATTACTCCAACGCCATCGTTGAAGCTGTGAAGAAAAAGCTGAACAAACCTGACCTGCAGGTGAAGCTGATCCCAATCACTTCACAGAACCGTATTCCACTGCTGCAAAACGGCACCTTTGATTTTGAGTGTGGCTCTACCACCAACAACCTCGAGCGCCAGAAACAGGCCGCTTTCTCTGACACCATCTTCGTCGTGGGCACCCGTCTGCTGACGAAGAAAGGCGGTGATATCAAAGATTTTGCTGACCTGAAAGGCAAAGCGGTCGTCGTAACGTCCGGTACCACCTCAGAAGTGCTGCTGCACAAGCTGAACGACGAGAAGAAAATGGATATGCGCATCATCAGCGCGAAAGACCATGGCGACTCCTTCCGTACCCTGGAAAGTGGCCGTGCCGTCGCGTTTATGATGGATGATGCCCTGCTGGCGGGTGAGCGTGCGAAAGCGAAGAAACCAGACAACTGGGATATCGTCGGCACCGCGCAGTCAAAAGAAGCTTACGGCTGCATGCTGCGTAAAGACGATCCGCAGTTCAAGAAGCTGATCGATGACACTATCGCCCAGGTACAGACTTCCGGCGAAGCGGAAAAATGGTTCGACAAATGGTTCAAGAACCCGATTCCACCAAAAAATCTCAACATGAACTTTGAACTGTCTGATGACATGAAAGCGCTGTTCAAATCTCCAAATGACAAGGCTCTTAACTAATTAGAACAACAGGGGCGGGATCTCCTGCCCTCTCGATTGTCGGGAAGCATGGACAGACTATACGTTGAGTGGTCGTTCCCCACTCAGCGCGAAAAATGAGCTTCTCACCAATCTTCGAGGGTAGCGCTGCTACCCTTTTTTTTCTGGAGTTTATTATGTCAATAGACTGGAACTGGGGCATATTCCTGCAACAAGCCCCGTTCGGCAACACCACCTATCTTGGCTGGCTGTGGAGCGGCTTCCAGGTCACCGTGGCACTATCGATAACAGCGTGGATTATCGCGTTTCTTGTCGGTTCGCTGTTCGGTATTCTGCGCACCGTCCCTAACCGTTTTCTTTCAACACTGGGCACTCTCTATGTGGAACTGTTCCGTAACGTTCCGCTCATCGTGCAATTCTTTACCTGGTATCTGGTTATCCCGGAACTGCTGCCGGAAAATATTGGCATGTGGTTCAAGTCGGAGCTGGATCCAAATGTGCAGTTCTTTGTCTCCTCCATGATGTGTCTGGGGCTGTTTACCGCTGCGCGCGTTTGTGAGCAGGTGCGTGCCGCCATTCAGTCATTACCCCGCGGACAAAAAAATGCGGGTCTGGCGATGGGTCTGACCCTGCCGCAAACCTACCGCTACGTGCTGCTGCCTAATGCCTACCGCGTTATCGTGCCACCGATGACCTCGGAGATGATGAACCTGGTGAAAAACTCGGCCATCGCCTCCACTATCGGCCTGGTCGATATGGCGGCCCAGGCGGGCAAGCTGCTGGATTACTCCGCTCACGCGTGGGAATCCTTCACCGCGATCACGCTCGCGTATGTTCTGATTAACGCTTTCATCATGCTGGTGATGAACCTGGTTGAACGCAAAGTACGCCTGCCGGGCAATCTGGGGGGCAAATAATGTACGAATTTGACTGGAGTTCTATCGTTCCTTCCTTACCTTACCTGCTGGATGGCCTGGTGATTACCTTAAAAATCACCGTTATTGCCATCATCATTGGTATCGTCTGGGGCACCCTGCTGGCGGTGATGCGCCTGTCGAGCTTTAAGCCGCTCGCCTGGTTTGCGACCGCCTACGTTAACGTTTTCCGCTCCATCCCGCTGGTGATGGTGCTGCTGTGGTTTTACCTGATTGTTCCCGGCTTTCTGCAAAACGTCCTGGGGCTGTCACCAAAAACCGATATCCGCCTGATCTCGGCGATGGTGGCGTTCTCGATGTTTGAGGCCGCTTACTACTCAGAGATTATCCGCGCGGGCATTCAGAGCATCTCCCGCGGGCAATCCAGCGCCGCGCTGGCGCTGGGGATGACGCACTGGCAGTCCATGCAGCTGATTATTCTGCCGCAGGCGTTTCGCGCCATGGTTCCGCTCCTGCTGACCCAGGGCATTGTGCTGTTCCAGGATACCTCGCTGGTGTATGTCCTGAGTCTGGCAGACTTCTTCCGTACCGCGTCAACCATCGGTGAACGTGATGGTACGCAGGTCGAGATGGTGCTCTTCGCGGGCGCGGTCTATTTTGTGATTAGTTTAAGCGCGTCGCTGTTGGTCAGCTGGCTGAAGAAAAGGACGGTATAATGATTTCCCTGAAAAATGTTTCTAAATGGTATGGGCACTTTCAGGTGCTGACCGACTGCTCCACGGAAGTGAAAAAAGGCGACGTGGTGGTAGTGTGCGGCCCGTCCGGTTCCGGTAAGTCCACGCTGATCAAAACCGTTAATGGTCTGGAACCTGTGCAGCAGGGCGAAATTGTTGTTAACGGCACCAAAGTGAACGACAAAAAAACCAACCTTGCCCAGCTTCGCTCTCACGTTGGTATGGTGTTCCAGCACTTTGAGCTGTTCCCTCACCTCTCCATCATCGAGAACCTGACGCTGGCGCAGGTGAAAGTGCTTAAGCGCGATAAAAAAGCATCGCGTGAGAAAGGCCTTAAGCTTCTGGAGCGCGTTGGGCTTTCTGCACATGCCGATAAGTTCCCGGCGCAGCTTTCGGGTGGTCAGCAGCAGCGTGTCGCGATCGCCCGCGCGCTGTGTATGGATCCGGTGGCAATGCTGTTTGATGAGCCAACATCGGCACTCGATCCAGAGATGATTAACGAAGTGCTCGACGTTATGGTCGAGCTGGCGCACGAAGGGATGACCATGATGGTGGTGACGCACGAAATGGGCTTCGCCCGTAAAGTGGCCAACCGCGTCATCTTTATGGACGAAGGGAAGATCGTGGAAGACTCGCCGAAAGAAGAGTTCTTCGCGAACCCGAAATCCGAACGTGCAAAAGATTTCCTCGCCAAAATCCTGCATTAATCTTCTCAGTGCGCAATCTGCGGATTGCGCACTGCCTCACGCTTTCGCGCTCTTGTTCTCGTCGGCGTCACATTGCAGCGTTAACCTTGTCACAAAATAACGCTACGTATGGAGAACGCTATGGCACAGCCTATTATTCTCGATTGCGATCCGGGTCATGATGACGCCATTGCTCTCGTCCTCGCTCTTGCCTCCCCTGAACTGGACGTAAAAGCGGTTACTTCGTCCGCCGGAAACCAGACGCCGGATAAAACCTTGCGCAACGTGCTGCGCATGCTGACCCTGCTCAAACGCACCGATATTCCTGTCGCTGGCGGGGCCGTGAAACCGCTGATGCGCGAGCTGATCATTGCGGATAACGTTCATGGCGAAAGTGGACTGGACGGCCCTGAACTGCCGGAACCGGGCTTCGCGCCACAAGGCTGCACCGCCGTTGAGTTGATGGCGAAGGTGCTGCGCGAAAGTGCAGAGCCCGTGACGCTGGTGGCTACAGGTCCGCAGACGAACGTGGCATTGCTGCTTAACAGCCATCCAGAACTGCACGGTAAAATCGCCCGGATCGTCATCATGGGCGGCGCAATGGGGCTCGGAAACTGGACGCCAGCCGCGGAGTTCAATATCTATGTTGACCCTGAAGCCGCAGAGAGCGTTTTCCAGTCCGGTCTGCCGATTGTGATGGCGGGGCTGGATGTGACGCATCGGGCCCAAATTATGGCAGACGATATTGAACGCTTCCGCTCTGTGGGTAATCCGGTGGCAACGACTGTGGCAGAACTGCTCGACTTCTTTATGGAGTACCACAAAGCCGAGAAATGGGGCTTCCATGGCGCACCGCTGCATGACCCGTGCACGATTGCCTGGCTGTTGAAACCTGAGATGTTTACCACGGTTGACCGCTGGGTTGGTGTGGAAACACAGGGGAAATATACCCAGGGAATGACGGTGGTGGATTACTACTCGCTGATGGGGAACGAGCCGAATACTGCGGTGATGGTGGATATCGACCGGGAAGCGTTTGTAGATTTGCTGGCGGAGAGACTGGCTTACTATTCTGCGGCCTGATGCCCTCACCCCAACCCTCTCCCACGGGGAGAGGGAGCAAACACTAAAAACGGCAACAGGGTTGCCGTTTTGCTTTTACCTAGGGCTCAAACGGCCGGCGCTGGAACTGGTCGTGACCGCATTTCGGGCATAAGGGCAGCACCTCCGGCGTATACACCGCGATGTGGTGATGACATTTCTCACACACCAGATTTCCCAACCCTACCACTTCGCCGCTGTGGTACACACCGTGATGGTTCAAATCCTGAAACACCTCGCGCCACTCAAGCTGCGTTTTATCGGTGATATCCGCCAGCTCCTGCCACAGGCTCTCTTTGATCACCCGCATAAACACGCTGTCCGAGACCTCTTCCTGGCTCTCCTGATAGCTGCGCGCAAACTCTTCCAAGTCACGACGTACCGCACGCGTCACCTCTTCCACTTCGGTTCGCGTTAACTCACCCGTTTGCGTCACGCGGGCACGCGCCTGTTCGACCAGCGCATCAATATCACGCTCGCCGTTACGCAGCCGCTCCGTCAGTGTCGCCACCAGCTCGCGGTAAAATTGAGCAACCTTGTTCATCATTTTGCCTCCCGGGTAAGTAACTAACTCTAATAATAGACCTTATTTCACCGCCGCTTTGTCAGGTGAAGCACAGACCCGGTAAATTCCTGCAAAGTGCTTTTGTGCGAAAGGCTGTTTTGACGCGGACGTTTGGGCTATGCTATGCGGATCTGAATTACCACATCCATTGGCTACATTTGTAGCTGTATTAAAAACAGGACCACTGGCTGCCATGCAAGAGCAATACCGCCCGGAAGAGATAGAATCAAAAGTCCAGCAACACTGGGACGAGAAGCGCACCTTTGAAGTTACCGAAGACGAGAGCAAAGAGAAGTATTACTGCCTGTCGATGCTTCCCTATCCTTCTGGTCGACTACACATGGGCCACGTGCGTAACTACACCATTGGTGATGTGATCGCCCGTTACCAGCGTATGCTGGGCAAAAACGTGCTGCAGCCTATCGGCTGGGATGCGTTCGGCCTGCCGGCAGAAGGTGCAGCAGTAAAAAACAATACGGCACCGGCACCATGGACGTACGACAACATCGCGTACATGAAAAACCAGCTCAAAATGCTGGGCTTCGGCTATGACTGGAGCCGCGAGCTGGCGACCTGCACCCCGGAATATTACCGCTGGGAGCAGAAATTCTTCACTGAGCTGTACAAAAAAGGCCTGGTGTACAAGAAGACGTCTGCAGTTAACTGGTGCCCAAATGACCAGACCGTTCTGGCGAACGAGCAGGTTATCGACGGCTGCTGCTGGCGCTGTGACACCAAGGTTGAGCGTAAAGAGATCCCGCAGTGGTTTATCAAAATCACCGCTTACGCTGACGAACTGCTGAACGATCTGGATAAACTGGATCACTGGCCTGACACCGTTAAGACCATGCAGCGCAACTGGATCGGCCGTTCTGAAGGTGTGGAAATTACCTTCAACGTTGAGAACTACGACCAAACGCTGACCGTCTACACCACCCGTCCGGACACCTTTATGGGGGCGACCTATCTGGCCGTGGCCGCAGGTCACCCGCTGGCGCAGAAAGCGGCAGAGAACAATCCGGAACTGGCAACTTTCATCGACGAATGCCGCAACACCAAAGTGGCTGAAGCCGACATGGCGACGATGGAGAAAAAAGGCGTTGATACCGGCTTTAAAGCGATTCACCCGCTGACGGGTGAAGCTATTCCTGTCTGGGCGGCGAACTTTGTGCTGATGGAATACGGCACCGGTGCGGTGATGGCCGTTCCGGGACACGATCAGCGCGACTACGAGTTTGCCACCAAATATGGCCTGACCATTAAGCCGGTTATCCTGGCCGCAGACGGTTCTGAACCCGACCTGTCTGAGCAGGCATTGACCGAAAAAGGCACCCTGTTCAACTCCGGCGAATTTAGCGGACTGAGCTTCGAAGAGGGCTTCAATGCCATCGCTGACAAGCTGGCCTCGCTGGGCGTAGGTGAGCGTAAAGTCAACTTCCGTCTGCGCGACTGGGGCGTTTCCCGTCAGCGTTACTGGGGCGCGCCAATTCCAATGGTGACCCTTGAAGACGGCACCGTGATGCCGACGCCAGAAGATCAACTGCCGGTGATCCTGCCGGAAGATGTGGTCATGGACGGCATCACCAGCCCGATCAAAGCCGATCCTGAGTGGGCGAAAACCACCGTTAACGGCCAGCCTGCGCTGCGTGAAACCGACACCTTTGACACCTTTATGGAGTCTTCCTGGTATTACGCACGCTACACCTGTCCGCAGTATCAGGAAGGCATGCTGGATTCTGACGCGGCCAACTACTGGCTGCCGGTAGACATCTACATCGGTGGCATCGAACACGCCATCATGCACCTGCTCTACTTCCGCTTCTTCCACAAGCTGATGCGCGATGCTGGCATGGTGAATTCTGACGAACCAGCCAAACAGCTGCTGTGTCAGGGCATGGTGCTGGCTGATGCCTTCTACTACGTTGGCGCGAACGGCGAGCGTAACTGGGTGTCTCCGGTGGACGCGATCGTAGAGCGCGACGAGAAAGGCCGTATCGTGAAGGCGACAGACGCTGAAGGTCATGAGCTGGTTTATACCGGCATGAGCAAGATGTCCAAGTCGAAAAACAACGGTATCGACCCGCAGGTGATGGTTGAGCGTTACGGTGCAGATACCGTGCGTCTGTTCATGATGTTTGCCTCTCCGGCTGACATGACGCTGGAGTGGCAGGAATCCGGTGTTGAAGGCGCGAACCGCTTCCTGAAACGCGTCTGGAAACTGGTTTACGAACATACCGCACAGGGTGATGCTCCGGCGCTGAACGCTGCTGCCCTGACGGAAGATCAGCAGGCGCTGCGTCGTGATGTTCATAAAACAATTGCAAAAGTCACCGATGATATTGGTCGTCGTCAGACCTTCAATACCGCAATTGCGGCTATTATGGAACTGATGAACAAGCTGGCGAAAGCCCCGCAGGATGGCGAGCAGGATCGTGCCTTAATGCGTGAAGCGCTGCTGGCCGTCGTTCGCATGCTGAACCCGTTCACGCCACACGTCAGCTTTACTCTGTGGCAGGAACTGAAAGGCGAAGGCGATATCGACAACGCGCCGTGGCCGGTTGCGGACGAAGCAGCAATGGTGGAAAACACCACGCTGGTGGTAGTCCAGGTCAACGGCAAAGTGCGCGGTAAAATTACCGTGGCGGTCGACGCAACCGAAGAACAGGTTCGCGAGCGTGCAGGCCAGGAACCTCTGGTCGCGAAATATCTTGAGGGCGTTACCGTACGTAAAGTGATCTACGTACCCGGTAAACTGCTCAATCTGGTCGTTGGCTAAGCGCGGGAGGAAACGTGCGACAACTGGCAACAATACTCTTATCACTGGCGGTGCTTGTCACCGCTGGCTGTGGCTGGCACCTGCGCAATACCACGGCAGTGCCTGCTGAGATGAAAACGATGATTTTCGACTCATCAGATCCGAATGGCCCATTCAGCCGGGCAGTTCGTAACCAGCTGCGCCTGAACGGTGTTGAACTCATTGAGAAAGACACGCTGCGCCAGGATGTACCGTCTCTCCGCGTTCTGGGGACGACCCTGAGCAAAGATACAGCGTCTATCTTCCAGGATGGCCGTACCGCAGAGTATCAGATGGTAATGACTGTTAACGCAGCCGTGCTGATCCCGGGTAAAGACATCTATCCGATCAGCACAAAAGTGTACCGTTCGTTCTTTGATAACCCGCAAACGGCGCTGGCGAAAGATGCCGAACAGCAGATTATCATCAACGAAATGTACGACAAGGCAGCGGAACAGCTGATCCGTAAACTGCCAGGTATTGCCGCGTCGACAAAAGAAGGCTCTGACATTATTGAAAAACCGGATGCCAGTACGCCCCCGGTTTCTACCTCTATGGGTAACTGATGATCAGGCTGTATCCTGAACAACTCCGCGCGCAGCTCAATGAAGGGCTGCGCGCGGCGTATCTGCTGCTTGGAAACGATCCCTTACTGCTGCAGGAAAGCCTGGATGCCGTGCGACATACTGCAGGTGCTCAGGGCTTTGATGAACACCATACCGTCCAGGTGGATAACAATACCGACTGGGACGCCCTCTTCTCACTCTGTCAGGCGATGAGCCTTTTCGCGTCGCGTCAGACAATTCAGATCCTGCTGCCAGAAAACGGCCCTAACGCGGCCATCAATGAGCAGCTTGCCACTCTGGTGAGCCTGTTACACAGCGATCTGCTGTTAATTGTCCGCGGCAATAAGCTCACCAAAGCGCAGGAAAATGCCGCGTGGTTCACTCAACTGGCGACCCACGCGGTGCTGGTTACCTGTCAGACACCTGAGCAGGCGCATCTGCCAAAATGGGTGGCCGCAAGAGCAAAGCAGAACAACCTTCAGCTGGATGATGCGGCAAATCAACTGCTCTGCTACTGCTATGAGGGTAACCTCCTGGCGCTGGCACAGGCGCTGGACAGACTCTCCCTGCTCTGGCCGGATGGCAAACTGACACTCCCCCGCGTCGAGCAGGCCGTTAATGACGCCGCGCACTTCACGCCGTTCCACTGGGTGGATGCATTGCTGGCCGCGAAAAGTAAACGCGCCCTGCATATCCTTCAGCAGCTGCGCCTGGAAGGCAGCGAGCCCGTTATTCTGCTGCGTACGCTGCAGCGTGAACTGTTGCTGCTGATTACGCTCAAGCGACAGTCTGCCCATACGCCGCTGCGCGCGCTGTTTGATAAACACCGGGTATGGCAAAATCGCCGCGCAATGACCACCGAGGCCGTCAACCGCCTGAGCCATGAACAGCTTCGTCAGGCTGTCCAGCTTCTGATGTGCGCTGAGCTCACCTTAAAACAAGATTACGGCCAGTCGGTCTGGGCGGAGCTGGAAAGCCTTTCCCTGCTGCTCTGCCACAAGGCGCTGGCTGACGTATTTATTGATGGATAGTATGCACTCTTTACAGGCCCTGTATGGCGGCACCTTTGACCCGGTACACTACGGGCATCTTAAGCCGGTGGAAATTCTGGCGAATTTGATCGGCCTGCAGCGCGTCACCATTATGCCCAATAACGTTCCGCCGCACCGCCCTCAGCCTGAGGCAACCAGCGAGCAGCGAAAAGAGATGCTAACGCTTGCCATTGCGGATAAACCGCTTTTCAGGCTTGATGAACGGGAATTGCGTCGCGACACCCCCTCGTGGACGTCGCAAACGCTGCAGGAGTGGCGAGCTGAGCAAGGGCCTGACCAGCCGCTGGCGTTTATCATTGGTCAGGATTCTCTGCTCAACTTTCCCACGTGGCACAAGTATGAAACCATTCTGGAGAACAGCCACCTGCTCGTTTGCCGCCGCCCAGGCTATCCGCTGACCATGCGTGAAGAGCAGTATCAGCAGTGGCTTGAAGACCATCTTACCGATAACGTAGAGGATCTTCACAACCAGCCCGCCGGGAAGATTTATCTGGCGGAAACCCCGTGGTTCGATATCTCCGCCACCCTTATTCGTGAGCGTTTACAACACGGTTTAACGTGTGACGATCTGCTGCCTGCCCCGGTGCTGGCGTATATTCATACGCACGGGTTGTATCAGAAAAGCGCAGATGTTTAGTCAGGCGTCATAAAAAGCGGCTTATTGATTCTCCTGCCTTGACAGGTTAAGCCATACTGTTATCCTCCGCTGCCAGACTTTCCCGCCAGTCATTGCTTTACAGAAATTGTTTTACAAAAATGGCGATGCAATCTCTGGCGGAGGGTGGGATGATACCCGCCTTCAAAATCCCGGCCGGTGACATTTGTCCCGACAAGGGCGCCAGTTCAGGTATACTGTCTGGCTACAAATTCATAGTTGCACCATCTTATTCACCCAGGGGGAAAACTTGCAGGGTAAAGCACTCCAGGATTTTGTTATCGACAAAATTGATGACCTGAAAGGTCAGGACATCATCGCTATCGACGTTAAGGGTAAATCCAGTATCACCGACTGCATGATTATCTGCACCGGGACGTCTACGCGTCATGTTGTTTCGATTGCCGACCATGTGGTTCAGGAATCGCGTGCAGCAGGACTGTTACCGCTTGGCGTTGAAGGTGAAGCGACCGCTGACTGGGTGGTGGTTGACCTCGGCGATGTGATTGTCCATGTCATGCAGGAAGAGAGCCGTCGCCTGTATGAGCTGGAAAAACTCTGGGGTTGATGCGTGAAGTTGCAGCTGGTCGCCGTCGGCACCAAAATGCCGGACTGGGTACAAACCGGTTTTACTGAATATCTGCGTCGTTTTCCAAAAGACATGCCGTTCGAACTGGTGGAGATCCCTGCCGGGAAGCGCGGTAAGAACGCGGATATTAAACGTATTCTCGATAAAGAGGGCGAACTGATGCTGGCTGCCGCTGGCAAGAACCGCATCGTCACCCTCGATATTCCGGGTAAACCCTGGGATACGCCGCAGCTGGCGCACGAACTGGAGCGCTGGAAGCAGGATGGCCGTGACGTTAGTCTGCTGATTGGCGGACCTGAAGGGTTGTCCCCTGCCTGCAAAG
Organism: Enterobacter sp. ZOR0014; assembly: GCF_000798855.1. Taxonomy (NCBI): domain Bacteria; kingdom Pseudomonadati; phylum Pseudomonadota; class Gammaproteobacteria; order Enterobacterales; family Enterobacteriaceae; genus Enterobacter; species Enterobacter sp. ZOR0014. The sequence continues at coordinate 18,179 of NZ_JTLF01000227.1, forward strand.
CGGCAGCAGAACAAAGTTGGTCTCTCTCCGCGCTGACGCTGCCCCACCCGCTCGTTCGGGTCCTGGTGGCAGAAAGTCTGTATCGCGCGTGGAGCATTACTACCAACCACCCCTATCACCGCGAGTAATGACTGACCAGGGTAGATTAAGCAGCGGATGAAACTACAGAATTCTTTTCGCGACTATACGGCTGAGTCCGCGCTGTTTGTGCGCAGGGCACTGGTCGCCTTTACGGGGATTTTGCTGCTTACCGGCGTGCTGATCGCCAACCTTTATAATCTGCAAATCGTCCGCTTTACCGATTACCAGACGCGTTCAAACGAAAACCGCATCAAGCTGGTGCCTATCGCGCCCAGCCGCGGCATTATCTACGACCGTAACGGCACCCCTCTGGCGCTAAACCGCACCATCTATCAAATCGAGATGATGCCGGAAAAGGTCGATAATGTTCAGGACACGCTGGAGGCGCTAAGAGGCGTTGTCGATCTCAACGATGACGATATCGCAGCCTTCAAAAAAGAGCGCGCCCGTTCCCACCGCTTTACCTCCATTCCGGTGAAAACCAATCTGACGGAAGTTCAGGTGGCCCGTTTTGCGGTGAACCAGTACCGCTTCCCCGGCGTGGAAGTGAAGGGTTACAAACGTCGCTACTATCCTTACGGCTCCGCGCTGACGCACGTCATTGGCTACGTTTCCAAGATTAATGACAAAGACGTTGACCGCCTTGATAAAGACGGCAAGCTGGCGAACTATGCCGCGACGCACGATATCGGCAAGCTCGGGATCGAACGCTACTACGAAGATGTCCTGCATGGACAGACCGGCTATGAAGAGGTTGAGGTTAACAACCGTGGCCGCGTCATTCGACAGCTGAAAGAAGTTCCGCCTCAGGCGGGGCATGACGTCTATCTGACTCTCGACCTCAAACTGCAGCAGTATATTGAAACCCTGCTGGCGGGCAGTCGCGCCGCCGTCGTGGTCACCGATCCGCGTACCGGGGGAATTCTGGCTATGGTGTCCATGCCTAGCTATGACCCGAACCTTTTTGTTGACGGCATCTCCAGTAAAGACTATTCCGGCCTGCTGAATGATCCCAATACGCCGCTGGTCAACCGCGCCACGCAAGGCGTTTACCCGCCGGCATCTACGGTGAAACCGTATGTGGCGGTCTCGGCGCTGAGTGCGGGTGTCATCAACCGTAATACCAGCCTGTTTGACCCGGGCTGGTGGCAGCTACCCGGGTCTGAAAAACGCTATCGCGACTGGAAAAAATGGGGCCACGGCCATCTGAACGTGACCAAATCTCTGGAAGAGTCAGCGGATACCTTCTTCTATCAGGTCGCCTATGACATGGGGATTGACCGCCTGTCAGAATGGATGAGCAAGTTCGGCTACGGGCACTACACCGGCGTCGACCTTTCAGAGGAGCGATCCGGCAACATGCCGACGCGCGAGTGGAAGCTGAAGCGCTTTAAGAAGCCGTGGTATCAGGGTGATACCATTCCGGTGGGTATCGGCCAGGGCTACTGGACCGCAACGCCGATTCAGATGAACAAAGCGATGATGATCCTCATTAACGATGGCGTGGTCAAAGTCCCGCATCTGCTGCAAAGCACCGTTGAAGACGGCAAAAAGGTGCCGTGGGTACAGCCCCATGAAGCGCCCGTAGGTGACATTCATTCCGGCTTCTGGGAAATCGCGAAAGACGGTATGTACGGCGTAGCAAACCGTCCGAACGGTACTGCGCACAAATATTTCGCCGGAACGCCGTATAAAGTGGCTGCAAAATCCGGTACGGCGCAGGTCTTTGGCCTGAAAGCCAACGAAACCTATAACGCACACCGCATTGCTGAACGTCTGCGTGACCATAAGCTCATGACGGCATTTGCCCCTTACGATAACCCGCAGGTGGCGGTGGCGATGATTCTGGAAAACGGCGGCGCTGGCCCGGCGGTAGGGACCATCATGCGCCAAATCCTCGACCACATTATGCTGGGTGATAACAACACCGAACTGCCGGCTGAAAACCCGGCCGCCGCTGCGGCGGAGGACCAATAATCATGACGGATAATCCAAACAAAAAATCGTTGTGGGATAAAATCCACATCGACCCAGCCATGCTGCTGATCCTGCTGGCTCTGCTGGTTTACAGCGCCCTGGTTATCTGGAGCGCCAGTGGCCAGGACATCGGTATGATGGAACGCAAAATCGGCCAGATCGCGATGGGTCTGGTCATCATGGTGGTGATGGCGCAGATCCCACCGCGCGTCTATGAAGGCTGGGCGCCCTATCTCTATATCTTCTGTATTATTTTGCTGGTGGCAGTAGACGCGTTCGGCGCCATCTCAAAAGGGGCGCAGCGCTGGCTGGATCTGGGCGTTGTTCGTTTCCAGCCCTCGGAGATTGCCAAAATTGCCGTCCCACTGATGGTGGCGCGCTTTATCAACCGTGATGTCTGTCCGCCGTCGCTGAAAAACACCGCGATCGCGCTGGTGCTGATCTTCCTGCCGACGCTGCTGGTTGCTGCGCAGCCTGACCTCGGCACCTCGATCCTTATCGCGCTCTCCGGTCTGTTTGTCCTTTTCCTGTCGGGCTTAAGCTGGCGTCTGATTGGTATCGCTGTGGTGCTGATTGCGGCGTTTATCCCTATCCTCTGGTTCTTCCTGATGCATGATTACCAGCGCCAGCGCGTTATGATGCTTCTCGACCCGGAAACTGACCCGCTCGGTGCGGGCTATCATATTATTCAGTCCAAGATTGCGATTGGCTCCGGCGGCCTGCGCGGTAAAGGCTGGCTGCACGGTACCCAGTCGCAGCTGGAATTTTTACCGGAACGTCACACCGACTTTATCTTTGCGGTACTGGCTGAAGAGCTGGGGCTGGTTGGTATCCTGATTTTGCTCGCGCTCTACGTGCTGCTGATCATGCGAGGATTGTGGATTGCCGCCCGGGCGCAAACCACCTTCGGCCGCGTCATGGCAGGCGGATTGATGCTGATTTTATTCGTTTATGTCTTCGTAAATATTGGTATGGTGAGTGGTATTCTGCCGGTAGTAGGCGTACCGCTGCCGCTGGTCAGTTACGGAGGCTCGGCACTGATCGTGTTGATGGCCGGGTTTGGGATCGTGATGTCGATCCATACCCACAGAAAAATGTTGTCAAAAAGCGTTTAAAAATAAGGGGATCGGAATGCGTAAGCAGTGGCTGGGGATCTGCATCGCGGCAAGTTTACTTGCGGCCTGCACAAGTGATGATGGTCAGCAACAGGCAACCGTCGCGCCGCCGCAGCCTGCGGTGTGTAATGGTCCGATCGTTGAAATCAGTGGGGCCGATCCCGTTTATGAACCGCTGAATGCCAGCGCGAATCAGGATTACGAGCGCGACGGCAAAAGCTACAAAATCGTGCAGGACCCTTCCCGCTTCAGCCAGGCGGGCTTTGCTGCCATTTATGATGCAGAACCGGGCAGTAACCTCACGGCATCCGGTGAAACATTTGACCCCATGCAGCTCACTGCCGCGCACCCAACGCTGCCGATTCCAAGCTACGCGCGTATCACCAACCTGGCTAATGGTCGCATGATCGTCGTGCGTATTAATGACCGTGGTCCATATGGTAATGACCGGGTGATTTCTCTGTCCCGCGCGTCTGCCGATCGCCTGAACACGTCGAACAACACCAAAGTTCGCATTGACCCGATTATCGTGGCGCAGGATGGCTCGATGTCCGGGCCGGGTACCGCCTGTACGACGGTGGCGAAGCAGACCTATGCTCTGCCAGACCGCCCAAATCTTGACGGCGGAATGGGTAGCGTCTCTTCTCCGGCTGAGCCTTCTCAGCCGGCGGGAGAAATACGTCCAATCAGCAATGATACGCTGCAAAGCGATGATTCCACTGGCGCCCCGGTAAAAAGTAGCGGCTTTTTAGGCGCACCGACGACCTTAGCGACGGGCGTGCTGGAAGGCAGTGAGCCGACGCCAGCCCCGGTTGCGGCTCCGGTGACGCAGCCAGCGCCGGTAACAGCGCCAGCGACCACGCAAAGCGCGGCAGCAGCAGCCAGCGGCGGCTTTGTCGTTCAGGTGGGGGCAGTGAGCGATCAGGCCCGAGCCCAGCAGTATCAACAGCGTCTAAGCCAGCAGTTTGGCGTACCTGGACGCGTTGAGCAGAACGGCGCGGTCTGGCGTATTCAGATGGGGCCTTTTGCCAGTAAATCGCAGGCAGCGTCTCTGCAACAGCGTTTGCAGAGCGAAGCACAACTGCAGTCCTTCGTCACTGTTGCAAAATAATTAATCGGCGGTATCCGAAATGTCAGTTTGTGTAAAACGCATTCACAAACTCATGCTTAAAGTCGGATGCCTGCCTGAATAGCATTTGCTATAGTAAGGCACTTTTTTTAATTCCATCACGGATGTCGTAGTTCTGACCATGAAGACCACTTTTTCTGCTCGTTTTGTGCAGCGCATGGCGCTGACCACGGCCCTTTGCGCAGCAGCACTCTCTGCTGCTCATGCCGATGACCTGAATATCAAGACCATGATCCCTGGCGTTCCGCAAATCGACGCGGAATCCTACATCCTGATCGATTACAACTCTGGCAAAGTTCTGGCAGAACAGAACGCTGATGCCCGCCGTGACCCGGCCAGCCTGACCAAAATGATGACCAGCTATGTTATCGGCCAGGCCATGAAAGCCGGTAAATTCAAAGAAACGGATCTGGTCACCATTGGTAACGATGCGTGGGCAACCGGGAACCCTGTGTTCAAAGGTTCTTCTCTGATGTTCCTGAAGCCCGGTATGCAGGTTCCGGTTTCCCAGTTAATCCGGGGTATCAACCTGCAGTCAGGTAACGATGCCTGCGTAGCAATGGCTGATTTCGCCGCCGGTAGCCAGGATGCCTTCGTCGGTCTGATGAACAGCTACGTCACCGCGCTGGGTCTGAAAAACAGCCATTTCCAGACCGTACACGGCCTGGATGCAGACGGTCAGTACAGCTCCGCACGTGATATGGCACTGATTGGTCAAGCCCTGATCCGCGACGTACCGAACGAATACTCCATCTATAAAGAGAAAGAGTTTACCTTCAACGGTATTCGTCAGACCAACCGTAACGGCCTGCTGTGGGATAACAGCCTGAACGTTGACGGTATCAAAACAGGTCATACCGATAAAGCCGGTTACAACCTGGTGGCCTCTGCCACTGAAGGCCAGATGCGTCTGATCTCTGCCGTGATGGGCGGTCGTACCTTTAAAGGTCGTGAAACCGAAAGCAAGAAACTGCTGACCTGGGGCTTCCGTTTCTTCGAAACCGTGAATCCGCTGAAAGCAGGCAAAGAGTTTGCGTCTGAGCCAGTGTGGTTCGGCGACAACGACCGTGCTTCCCTCGGCGTGGATAAAGATCTGTACCTGACCATTCCACGCGGTCGTATGAAGGATCTGAAAGCCAGCTACGTCCTGAACAGCACCGAACTGCATGCCCCGCTGCAGAAAAATCAGGTCGTGGGTACCATCAACTTCCAGCTGGATGGCAAGACTATCGATCAGCGTCCGCTGGTTGTTCTGCAGGAAATTCCTGAAGGCAATTTCTTCGGCAAAATCATTGATTACATTAAATTGATGTTCCATCACTGGTTTGGCTAAAAATCGAACACTTGAAAGTGTGATTTTGATCCCCATATACTAAGTATCCTGATAACTCCCACCTGACGTGGGAGTTATTCTTTTTGACGTTACGCCGGAGCTGACATGAAAACCAAACTTAACGAACTGCTTGAATTCCCTACCCCATTTACCTACAAAGTAATGGGTCTGGCGAAACCTGAGCTGGTTGATCAGGTGGTTGAAGTGGTACAGCGCCATGCGCCCGGTGATTACTCTCCGTCAGTAAAACCAAGCAGCAAGGGCAACTACCACTCGGTTTCTATTACTATCACCGCGACCCATATCGAACAGGTTGAGACGCTCTACGAAGAACTCGGCAATATCGAAATTGTGCGTATGGTGCTGTAGTCCCTTTGCGGTTACCCGGCTTACCGGGTAACCCCTCTCCCCCGCTGTGATATACTCCCCCTCATCATTGGTTCCTCGTCTTCGGAGACGCTGTTTTGTATCAGGATAAAATTCTGGTCCGTCATCTCGGGCTGCAACCTTATGAGCCTGTCTCCCAGGCTATGCATGACTTCACCGATTCACGCGATGACACGACCCTTGATGAAATTTGGCTGGTTGAACACCTGCCGGTATTTACCCAGGGTCAGGCCGGTAAAGCGGAACATTTATTAATGACGGGCGATATCCCGGTGATCCAGAGCGATCGGGGTGGACAAGTGACTTATCACGGCCCGGGCCAGCAGGTGATGTACGTCCTGCTTAATCTGAAGCGCAGAAAGCTTGGCGTGCGTGAGCTGGTGACGTTGCTGGAACAAACCGTCGTCAACACGCTGGCGGAATATGGTATTGACGCGCATCCGCGGGCTGATGCACCAGGCGTCTACGTTGGCGAAATGAAGATCTGCTCGCTGGGGCTACGTATTCGTAAAGGCTGTTCCTTCCATGGTCTGGCGTTGAATATTAATATGGATCTGACGCCTTTCCAGCGCATAAATCCCTGCGGCTACGCCGGTATGGAAATGACGCAGATGCGCCAGTGGGTAGATACCGCCACGCCAGATAATATACGCCCTGTTCTTCTGAAGAATGTGTTAGCGCTACTTAACAATCCACCGCATGAATATATCCCTGCTTAATATATCATACAGGGGAGCCCGTTAATTTGACGGGCAACTATTTATTTACCGCTTTTACGCTTTACAATAATCCGCAGATTCTATATTTTCGAAGCGCCCGAATATTGCCGTTACATATTATTTAGCCTCCGGACAGCACGGCATACACAGGCTAAGTAACGTGAGTGATAATCACACAACTGTTTGTTTTTGATAAACAAGTGAAACAAAACCAACACTTTACGAATCTCTACAAGCATAATAAATAAATTCAACTATCATTCATGTTGTGAATGTATACGGAGTGAAAGCGTGGAGTCTACTAATTTACCAGCCAAACGACTGAATGAACCCGGTGGCGAAGACAAGCCACAAATTTTTCGGACTTTACGTAATATTGATCTCAATTTACTGACTATTTTTGAGGCAGTATATGTCCATAAGGGTATCGTTAACGCTGCGAAAATTCTTAATCTCACGCCATCGGCAATAAGTCAGTCGATTCAAAAGCTACGCGCTATATTTCCTGACCCGTTATTTATCCGTAAAGGCCAGGGCGTCACGCCGACGGCCTATGCGACCCACCTCCACGAATACATCAGCCAGGGGCTGGAGTCGATTCTGGGTGCGCTGGATTTAACCGGGAGCTATGACAAACAAAGAACGATCACCATCGGCTGCTCTCCTTCAGTGGGCGTGCTGGTCATGCCCGCCATCTACCAGGCCGTGAAAGAGCATGCTCCCCAGCTTCTGTTACGCAATGTGCCACTCAACGAACCTGACGTTCAGCTTGCCCAGTTCCAGACGGATCTGGTTATTGAGAGCGGCAGCTTCAGCGCCAGAGCGCTGGGGCAAAACGTGCTTTATGCCGATAATCTGGTTTTGGTTTGCCGCCAGCAGCATCCCGCGCTCAGCGAGCCGTTAACCATTGAGAACCTGCGCAATTACGACCACTCGTCTTTCATGACCGAAGGGCAGTCCAACCATGGTCTGCGCCAGCGCATTGATGAAATTTTCCCGGAACGTCAGATCAGTTTCAGCAGTTACAATATGTTTACCACCGCCTCCCTGATTGGCAGCAGCGATATGCTGTGCATCATGCCTTCACGCCTGTATCACCTGCTGCGGAAATGCTGGTCGCTGGAGAGTATTCCGCTCAGCCAGCTCAATGCGGAATCTATCGAGATTTCACTGCATTACAACAAACTCAGTTTGCGCGATCCGGTACTGGAAAACGTCATCCGCATTATCCGTCAGGCCTTCTGACAGCGAGTGTCAGCACAAGCCCCTGCCACAAGCAGGGCGAAAGGCACAAAACAACAACTATTTTACAAATTGGCGACGTGGCAGGCTGCTTTCATGGCCGTTTCAATGATATACTGCCTGTCGTTCGTTCAAAAATAGTTGATAAATACAACATTCCCTTGAATTGAAACGCTTTCCTTCGATATTCGCAACTGGAACACGCACGCTATGAGTAAACCCATTGTGATGGAACGCGGTGTTAAATACCGCGATGCCGATAAAATGGCCCTTATCCCGGTTAAAAACGTGGCTACCGAGCGCGAGGCGCTGTTAAGAAAACCGGAATGGATGAAAATCAAACTTCCGGCTGACTCTTCGCGTATCCAGGGGATCAAAGCGGCGATGCGCAAGAATGGCCTTCACTCCGTCTGTGAAGAAGCGTCTTGCCCTAACCTTGCTGAATGTTTCAATCACGGCACCGCGACGTTTATGATTCTGGGTGCCATCTGTACCCGCCGCTGCCCATTCTGTGACGTTGCTCATGGCCGCCCGGTCGCGCCCGATGCTAACGAGCCGCAAAAACTGGCGCAAACCATCGCTGACATGGCGCTGCGTTATGTGGTCATCACATCCGTTGACCGTGACGATCTGCGCGATGGTGGAGCTCAGCACTTCGCTGACTGCATTACTGCTATTCGCGAGAAAAGCCCGAACATTAAAATCGAGACGCTGGTTCCTGACTTCCGCGGCCGTATGGACCGTGCGCTGGATATCCTGACCGCGACGCCGCCAGATGTGTTTAACCACAACCTGGAGAACGTGCCGCGTCTTTATCGTCAGGTACGACCGGGTGCGGATTACAACTGGTCTCTGAAGCTGCTGGAGCGCTTTAAAGAAGCCCATCCGCATATCCCTACCAAGTCAGGTCTGATGGTCGGTCTGGGTGAAACTAATGACGAAATCATCGAAGTCATGCGCGATCTGCGCCGCCACGGTGTGACCATGCTGACGCTGGGCCAGTATCTGCAGCCAAGCCGTCACCATCTGCCGGTACAGCGCTACGTCAGCCCGGATGAGTTTGATGAGATGAAAGCCGAAGCGCTGGCGATGGGCTTTACCCACGCAGCATGCGGTCCGTTTGTTCGCTCTTCTTACCATGCTGACATGCAGGCAAAAGGCGAAGAAGTCAAATAGTGCTGTAATATCCATTTACAGTAATGCAAAAAAACCGGCCTGATGAGCCGGTTTTTTTT
>NZ_JTLF01000151.1:0-216 GCF_000798855.1 Enterobacter sp. ZOR0014
CCACGCACCGGATTGACAGGTTAATAATCCAGTATGATTTTCATACAGCTACAGTAACCATTGGGTTCCTGTCCAGGTTGGATGACGGGACACCTATCATCCGTTCGTGGGGTGAATCCCACATAGTCATCAGACCTACCTTTATCAAAGGATGTTCTGCGGCAGTAGTATCCGGGACGTCCAATTCCTGGAGATACCCACGCACCGGATTGACAG
>NZ_JTLF01000352.1:0-213 GCF_000798855.1 Enterobacter sp. ZOR0014
GGCTGTGGTGGTCATTCCGTTCACTTTATGTTCCTTGCTACTCTGTCACGACATGACCTGTGAACGTGCCAGGGTGGCTCAGTCGCCACCACCCTGGCGACCCGGGCTCCCGGCGGTAAATCGCCGCTTCGCGGTGCCCTCGGCTTATTCCTTCCGGCTTATCGGGGACGGGCGGAGGTAACGTCCCTGTAAAGCCCGCCCTCTCGGCGCATC
>NZ_JTLF01000336.1:0-45687 GCF_000798855.1 Enterobacter sp. ZOR0014
TTATTAATTTTTGTGCCGAAGTAGCTGGCAGATAATCTGTGAGCCTCATCCACGATAATGAGATCCCACTCTGTGTTCTTGAGTTTTTCTTGGAAATCTTCGTTTCGCGATAGCTGATCTAGACGACAAATGAGCAAATCTGACTCATCAAAATAGTTGCCGGATGCACATTGTTCTTGCTTTTCTCGGCTGAAAATATCGAACGTAACACCAAACTTTTCGAGGAGTTCATCTTGCCACTGCTCTGTAAGGGAGCCAGGAGAAACGATCAATATGCGCTTAGCATCTCCGCGCATTATAAGTTCACGGATCAACAGCCCAGCCATAATTGTTTTACCGGCACCAGGATCGTCTGCCAGTACGAATCGAAGAGGCTGCTTTGGTAGCATTGATTCGTAAACAGCTGAAATTTGGTGGGGGAGCGGCTCAACGTTTGAGGTGTGCACAGCCATCATAGGATCGAACAGCGCTGCCTGGCTAATGCGGTAAGCTTCTAGGCCGAGTTTAAATTCGGCACCTGGCGCATCAAATGCCCAAGGTCGACCTACTGTAGCAAGCTCAAGACGTGGTTCATCCGAGCGAAACAGCATTTGCTCACCCAGTTTGCCTTGGCTGTCTTTATAATAAACCGTAATCGCAGCATCACCGACAGGTTCTACCTGCACAATGCGAACAATTTCCTCAGCAAGAATGCCGCGAACTTGTGCATCTTTTTTAGCGTCCTCGAGTTTAAGCATCAGCGCTCCATATCACTCTTAACTTCATGTCTCTCATAGCCTGGCGCAATACTTAAATTAGAGACACCATATAAGGCCTGTGCATTCCGCAGGTAAAGTTGATACTCACGTCCTACTTGAGAATGATCTAATGTACAATCCACATTCCAGCGTCTCAGCAAGTAGCCAGCGACAGCGGCTCTCACCTCAACCTTCATGACTCCGTTAACCATGCCATAATCTAACTCAATCGCTTCACTGTGCTGAATGCGTGGATGTGGTACTAATTCCAGCTCAACAAACCGATTCCATTGTCGATCTTGGGTTTCGAGCTCCGTTTCAGACAAAGTGGAATCGTCAAGCACAACAGCTGCTTTAATTCGGGTCAGTACAAAGTCACGGAATTCACCATGCTTGCGGTTAAAACCACGAACGTGCCAACGCAGGCCATTGTCCACCAGCGAATGCGGCACAATTTCACGCATTGTTTCACCGCTCGATAACGACACATAGGTGATACTCAAGACTTTGCCTTTGTGTATGGCCTCGGTGACTTTCGCCACTATCGATAAACTCGGCTTGTTAAGGTGATAAGGCGCCTCACAAGCCAGTGGCGGTTTTACCTTTCCAGTAAAGCCATCTCCGTACCCTTGGCTAATCGTCGCCAGCGTTCTCGCAACGTCATAGTCGAACAGGGGGGCAAAAGCTTCACCGCGCTTGTGCAATTTGAGCTTTTGGTCATATTCAATGTTGCCTGGCGCAAGCTCTCGGTACATAGTGAAGTCTTTTGTTGCCTGTGCGGCGGCTATGCTGAAGCGATCTACCAAATCAGCTCGCACCGCTTCTCCTTTGAACAACAAGGTGAAGTCAATATGAGCAATGCGATCCCTGGTTGCTTGAGGCAACTGCGCTATCTGCAAAAGCCTATCTGGCTTCTCCACTATCTTTTGCTTCAGACCATCATTAGTCATGAGTCTTCTATACCTAAGTCGCGCTTTATCCGTGTTTCAATGAATGCCCATATTAGGGTTAGCCAAGAGACCATCTTCATCCCCTAGTGCTGATTGCGCATTTACTACGCACTAACATAATCAAATTTATTAGGTTGTATCCTACCAGATAATTCGTAAGCGTTCAGCGAGAACCGTATTGACAGGATGACCCGGAGATTACCCCACGGGCATTACCCCACGGGCAGAGTGACGCGCCACGGCAGTAACTCACCCACGCGGTTTACCGGCCAGTCAGCTATCACCGACAGCACGTGACGAAGATAACGCTCAGGATCGATGCCATTCAGCCTGCAGCTCCCGATTAACCCGTACAGCTGCGCACCACGATCGCCACCGTGGCCCGAGCCGAAGAACAGGTAATTCTTCCGCCCAAGACTCACTGTCCGTAGCGCGTTTTCCGCGATGTTGTTGTCATCTTCTGCCCAGCCATCGCTCGCGTAGTATTTCAGCGCACCCCACTGATTGAGCGCATACGCGAATGCCTTCGCCAGCTCCGAGTGCCGCGAGAGGGTTTTCTGTTTCTCACGCAGCCAGCCCTCCAGCGCGGTCAGCAGCGGCACCGTTTTTTCCTGCCGGACAGCGAGCCGTTCCGCCGCGCTTTTACCCCGGATGCCCGCTTCGATTCCGTACAGCGTCACCGATGCGGCGTAGTGCTTCGGTTGTCAGCTCTGACGGCGTCCGCATGTGCACGTCGTGGATTTTGCGCCGCGCGTGCGCCCAGCACGCCGATTCCTTTATCTGGTCTTCGCGGTACAGCTCGTTGAACTCGGCGTAAGCGTCCGCCTGCAGCACACCGATGAACCCGGCCAGGAGCGTCTGAGGATGGATGCCTTTTCGGTCCGGCGAGTACGCGAACTACACCGCCGGGGCCATCACCGAGCCCGCGTTGCGGTCGTCGCGCACGTAGGTCCACAGGCTACCGGTTTTGATTTTGCCGTTGCCCGGCAGCAGAACCAGTACGGGGGTATCATCGGCATGAAGCTTGCCGTCTGTCAGCATGTTGCGCGAGAGCGCTCCATCCAGCGGCGACAGCAGCTGGCAGCACGCGTCAACCCAGCCCGACAGCAGCGAGCGGCTGAGCGTGTCCGTATATCTCCGACTGCCGGTTCAGCGGCGTGTGCTCCGCGTACCTCTACGTCAGCGCCCGCGCCAGCAGCCCCGGACCGGCGATGCCGAGCTCGATGGGCCGCGACGGTGCGGGTGCCTGCACGATGCGGTCGCACTTATTACAGGCGTGTTTTCCCCGAACGGTGCGGATAACCCGGAACGCGCTGCGCATCAGCTCCAGCTGTTCTGCCGCGTCTTCGCCCAGGTACGACAGCGCGCCGTCACCTTTTCAGAGCGGCTGCCGAAGTTCATACACCACAGCTTATCCAGTTGCGCCTGCAGGTAGTCAACTTCGCGCTCGCGTGAGGCAAGCTTTGCTTCAAGAGCGAGTATCTGCGCTTGTTGTTCGGCCAAGCGCTGTTTAAGCAGGGCGATGTCGTCGGGAAGAGATTCGTTCATAGCGGGTATGTTACCAGGTTGCCCGCGAGGTAATCAGGATTACAGCAGGGTAAGTGGCGACAGCAGGCGCTTTGGCTGCCTCAATACCGCTACGGGTGAAGTTGAGCTGACTAAAGTGATGAATGACTGAGCTCACTTACTCCGTGTCGATTAGCACCGCCTGATAATCATGCGGCGCTTTTTCGTAATACCCCATTCAGCCATGTCTCATCCCTGTCCGGGCGGTTATCTTGAGTCGCCCACAGCGAAGCTATCTCCATCCCCGGAACCACCCTCAGCAACTCCCGCAACCCCTCTTCATCCAGATCCGTAAATCGTCTTTCCCCCTGCACACGCTCACCGTTGCCATACTTAAAGGACACATACCAGACGCCGCCAGGCTTTAGCGCGTCCGCAATCTTCTGCATCACCGCAGGCAACTCAGAAGAGGGGACATGCAGCAAAGAGGCACAGCACCAGATCCCATCGTACTGCGCTTTACCGTCGATATCTGTAAACGCCATCAACTGCACGGGTAGCCCGGTATGTTGCCTTGCCAGTTCCACCATCGCGGAAGAGGCATCAAAAGCATCCACCAGATAACCCATCTCATGAAAGGCTTTTGCGTCCCGGCCTGAACCACAGCCCGCATCCAGAACCCGGGCACCGTGAGGCAGATGTTGGGTGAAGGCCTCATATAGCGGAGTCATATCGACATTGACCGTCCCATCGAAGAAATCCTGCGCGTGGTTCTGATAGTAGTGAAGTGTCATTAAAACGTTGCCTCGCCTTCCGCGTTGGGTTTCCAGGTATGGATAAGTTTGTCCAGCGCAGCCTGCCAGTTGCGCTGGAGAAAGCTTTTACGTGCTTCAGGATGTTGCCCTGTCTGTAGAACAATTGTCTCATGTAACGGCAGTTTGCTCTGAATAAAATACTCATTGCGGGTGTGCAACCGCTGCAGGAGCCTGAGATCGGGAATGCGTGCCGACTTGCCTTCGACGCCACGGTTACAACACCGACAGGCCAGCACTAAGTTCCATACACCGTTAATATTGCTCACTTCTTTGCGGGCAGCCCAGGGAATAAAGTGGTCGACGTCCGCCAGTTCTGCGTCTCCCGTTACCAGACTGATGGGTTTAAAGCAGAAAAAACATCGTCCTTTCTGGTAACCATTCAGGCTGTCGCGGCAGCTGGTGATGTCTACGCGACGCGCGTTTACCCTCGTGAACAGCAGCTGATTATCTTCGTCGAACTCCACACCCACAAGGTTACGTGAAATCCCCATCGACCATGCCTGTTCCACCAGGTTCCAGCGGGCATTGGTTTCAAAGGCGAGGTTTTTATACTGCAGGCGTTCACCCAGTAAAAAGAAGTTATCCGTCAGGCGGATCCCGTTGTGGGTTTTGCGCTCATCAAGGAAAAAACGTTTATCGATCTCGCCCTGGTTCACGTAATGAAAGGCATCAATCACGTTGTTAAAGCCAAGGCGCACCGTCGCTTCAATGAGTTGGGCATGCGTGATTTCACCTCGGTTGAACTTCAGACAGGTCTCGAGAAATTGGCTGCTGCGGGAGGTGATCTGTTTTGGCGCATGCTTCAGGTGCTCGCAAAGATAGCGGCTGAACGGTACGGCAAGCTGGTCGAGCGTTATCAAATCGCTGCCCGTCTTATCCACTTCATACAACGCCGACGCCAGCGCAAATTTGTAAGATGCGACGTTCCTTCCAAAGAGGATCACACCACGCCAGTAGTTCTCAAGCGTCGGATCGGCCTGATAAAATTCCATCGATGAAGTCCTGTTACGGTTGGCTGGGCAGGGCGTTACTAAAGCCTGTAACAGGATCACATAACAAAATCAGGGTGATGTAAATCGTTAATCTATAGGTTTGATGAATTTTGTGGGATCTGAGAACAAGGGCTGGATGCGACGGATTTGCCGTCTAAGGCAATTTAGCGAATAAATAGATTTCTGGATGAGGAAAATAAGACTGATTTTCAAGCCAGCGATTTACCAGGATCCCCCAAATCCATTCCCTGAATCCCCCTCGTATTTCCCAATTTTACCTATCGCAAAACCGCTGTATTTATATTCATCTCTGTATAATAGGCAGCAGTAATCACGCCAGTCGGAAAAACGCATCTTCATGGAGATGTCCTCATGTGGCTTATGAAGACATTACTAACATCGGGGAGCAGGTCACTCTGCCAGCGGTTCGGTCTCGCCCCTTAGGGTACATGGTCAACTTGATAAACTTCGCTTCCTGACACACCTCTGATGTTACCGCCTAACAGGCCTTACACGTTGTCTTAACACCAACGGGCTATTGTCTGAAAATCAGAGTTCTTTCAGAATAAAACCTTCTTATGTTCGATTGCGTAGGAGTACGATAATCCAAAAAATCATTATAGATAAAAGGGTTATCTATGGCTCTACATGGAAAGTTCGTAATTAATGATGCGTACTACTCCCCGTTATCGTTTCCTGGTATAGGCACGTTTTTAGCTTTCTCTGGTAATGGTGCTTACCGTAATCGTGGGGCATGTGGAATGATCCCCAAAGAGGGGCCAGTACCAGCGGGTAAATACTGGATTGTTGACCGCCCTCAAGGTGGACTCAAGTCACAGCTAAACACAGCGGGAAGAGACATTTATAATCACTTCGCCAATGGTGCAACATTCAAACATTCTGAATGGTTCGCATTATGGCGAGATGATTGGGGGATCGACGATTACACATGGATTGAGAGCGTTCAGCGTGGCAATTTCCGTTTGCATCCAGGCGTACTATCAGAAGGTTGTATCACTCTCCCACATGATTCTGATTTTGCCATGTTGCGTAATGCTCTGTTGAGAAGCCAAAGAATAGATGTTCCTTGCATGAGGAAGCTACAGGCATACGGCACGATTGAGGTGATCTCCAATGGCAAAACATGCCCTTAGTTTATTTATCAAGATAGTGCTGTTCGCTGTTGTTATGCTGATCGTTGCTGAAATAGTTCCGTATGATGGATTAGTTAATTCTATTACGGGGCTTTTTGATTTCCAGAGCGCCGACAAGTTTACCCGCTTCATTTTGGGTGAACCTGATTTAGAGGTTTGGGAATCGTTAGACGCCTATTTTAGCATCTTAATCAATACATTAATCAGTGTACCTGTCATGAGCGCCATTACCACGGCGTACAGTGGCGCGACACATAAAGTTAGTCCAGCAGGCATCCCCAGAGAGTGGTTCAGTTCCACATTGCGACGGTTAGCTAAAATCTTCGGGTTTACCTTCCTGTTTTGGGCGTTGTTTCGCTTGCTGCCTTATCAGTCTTTATTCCCGGATCAAACGTATTCAAATTTCATAATGGCGGCGATTGTGGGCTTTCAGTTGCTCTTAACGATTGTTTGCTACTGGTTCATCACGAAGAAAATCACAACTAAAAGGAGTTTGTAAAATGCCTATTCCGGCTTACATGTGGCTTAAGGACGATGGCGGCGCAGACATTAAAGGAGCTGTAGACGTTCAGGATCGTGAGGGGAGTATAGAGATTGTTGGCTTTAGTCATGGTCTGAACATTCCAGTAGACAGTGCCAACGGGAAGATTACTGGCAAGCGTTCACATTCTCCAATGATGATTGAAAAGGAGTTTGATAGCTCCAGCCCGTATCTATACAAAGCCGTTGCCACCGGTCAAACGTTGAAAAGTGCGGAGATTCGCTGGTATCGCATTAACCATGCAGGACAAGAAGAGTGCTACTTCGTCATGACCATTGAGGGCGTGAAAGTGACGGGCATTAACCCAGGGATGCCAAACGCTAAAATGGCAGGAAACTCGCAGATCAACCACATGGAATCTGTTTCCCTGATGTATGACAAAATCACCTGGCGTTATGTTGATGGTAATGTCCAGTATACGGACGATTGGAACGTAAGAGCGTAACAAATCGAAAGGAGGCATTGAGTGCCTCCTTTTTATTAACGCTTATCCTCTCAAGGGAGCCTGTCCGTAATTCTGTGTAACTGCCATCGTATTAAAGGTTATCGCTCAGTCGGTCACCGAACTTGATAATAAAACAACTCATTGCCAGCCCGCAGATCGGCGAATGGTTGCTCTGAGGTTCATGCGGGCGCTCACCTTATATTCTGATAGTCCTCGCTGCGTAATTTCCCTGACCCAACCCTATTTCCTGAATCCCCCTCGCAATTTCCAAATTTCCCCTACACCAAAACGCTGTATTTATATTCAGCCCTGTATAATGAGCACCAGAAATTACGCCGAACGGCAAAGGAAGTATCGAAGGATATTTAAAGAGATATTTCGCGATATGAAGGTGCTGCAACACCCCCATACCGCTAACCACAACCAACTATCGAGGAGTTGAAAATGGCTGCGACGAATTTTAAGCCAGAGTTTACCGTTTGCAAAACAGAATCAGACGCTTTCACCGGCATGATTGAAAACCGCGAGCTGGCACGCAAAAACAGCGCCCGCCGTCTGCACGGCAACCAGCCCAACGCGGCGCCCGTCCATCCACGCGTGGAGACGCTGCAGGACAGTGCCGCCTGCTGAGAACTCTATTCCCGAATAGATATGAAATATCTTCTTCTGGGCGGCGAGTGGTTAACCCGTGCGGGCTTTATCGACGGCATGCCCGTAAAAATCCGCGCCATGAAAGACTGCATTGTGATTACGCCTCAGCATACAAGAGAATTATGGGGATGCCTGGAGGGTATGAGCGGGGTGAATATCAATAAGCAGAAAGTCGCGCAGTGGTTGAAGACCTTCCCGGGTGCGCTGAATGATACAGGTGATGTTCCGGTGATTAAGCGTGGGAGTGGGCAGGCTGTTTAAACTTCAAGCCAGTATGCGCGGGCATGTGAACACATGCCCGCACTACGCTAGAAGTCACTCAATCATGATGTATTTGGTCTTTCACAGTTTTAACCAGTACAGCATGGAGTTCGCCAACGGTTAAATCGCGTATTACAGGTTCCGGAATGCCTCGTAGCCTGCGAACCAAGCGGCAGATACCAAAGTAATCTATGCCCTCGGTGCTAAAAAGAAACTCGTTTTCAGCGAGGGAAAAAGTTTTCTCATAGCCATCTTCTTCAGTGACGAGCGTAACGCCAAACGCTTCCTCGCAGTCTTCTATCAGGGCATCGCCATCCATGCCGCAGATATCAAGGTCGGCTTCGATTAGGGTGTTCGCATCAATGTGATTGCGATGATGTCCAGAGGAATGACGCACTACTTCAATGACCTGCGAAAGAGTGGGGTACATTATGTTGGATTCCGTGGGTAAGGAAATGACGTAGACATTCATTAATAGACCGAGTTAACGCCTGGGACTTATTATTGACGGTACAAAGAAAATCAAAATAATCCACGCAAACATCCCAATGATTTTTAACGGCCAGGGTTCGAATACATCAAAGCACTCAATTGCGCCTATAACTAATAGTGGTCCTCCCAATAATTCCAGTATTCCTTCTAAGATAGATAACTTATGAGGCAATACACGATTCAGTAAAACGGCCATGAAATGTGCGCATCCTAAAGTGATGATTATAGCTATAGTGCACTCTTTCCAGTTATCAGTGACGCCCATGCATAGGAGGCATAGCACAATCACAAAAACACAAAGTAACGTATTCAGCATGGAAATAATAAACTTGCTCATAACATTTGCTACGACGTTCGAAAAATATAAAGAGTCTATGAATATAGCGCTCTCAAAAGAATGACAAACGACATTGGCTAATAATGCATTTCAGAATTTATTGCGCCTCGCTGAGTTCCGCAATAATCAAGTTAGCGGCTTCATGCTAATCTCCCGCACTCCACCGCTATATCGACTTTAACTAAACACCGGCACCCCCAGCCCAACCTTCACCTCCCTCAACGTCCCTTGCGTCACCCCCTGCGCCCGTTCCGTCCCGCGCTTCAGCATCGCCATCAGTTCACCCTTGTCCTGCATATACATCGCCCTCCGCTCCCGCATTGGCGCAATCAGCTCCTGCAAACACGCCTCCAGCTCGTTCTTGCACGCCCGGTCACCCAGTCCCCCCGCCTGATAGTGCGCCTTCATCGCCGCCACTTTCTCCTTGTCCGGATGAAACGCGTCGAGGTAGGTAAATACCACGTTCCCCTCAATCTGCCCCGGATCGCTCACCTTCAGGTGGTTCGGGTCGGTGTACATGGCGCTGACCGCACGATGAATGGTCTCTTCGCTGGCCGAAAGGTGCAGCGTGTTGCCGAGCGATTTCGACATCTTGGCGCTGCCGTCGATGCCAGGCAGGCGGCTGGTGTCGCTCAGCATCGCCCTGCAGTGGCGCAGCACCGGGGCGGGCAGCAGACTGTTCATCTTGTGCACAATCTCGTTGGTCTGCTCAATCATCGGCAGCTGGTCGTCGCCGACGGGCACGCACTCGGCCTTAAACGCCGTGATGTCCGCCGCCTGGCTGATGGGGTAGGCCATAAACCCGACCGGCAGCGAGCGGGCAAAGCCCTTCTGCACAATCTCGTTTTTCACCGTCGGATTACGCTCCACGCGGGCGACGGTGACGATGTTCATATACAGCATCGTCAGCTCGGCGAGGGCGGGCAGGGCGGACTGCAGGCAGATCGTGGTCAGGTTCGGGTCGATGCCCGCGGCGAGGTAGTCGGCCAGCACTTCTGGAATGTTGTCGCGGATTTTTTGCGGGTTGCTGCCGTTGTCGGTCAGCCCCTGCAGGTCGGCAATCAGCACAAACTGGCTGTGCGTCTGCTGGAGCGCCACGCGCTGGCGCAGCGATCCGACGAAGTGGCCGAGGTGCAGCGGGCCGGTTGGGCGGTCGCCGGTGAGGATGGTTGGTGCGTTCATAAAGACTCCTTAATGTGCAGTTTCCGAAAGGGGTCTTAGATGTGAGAAAGCCGCCTTTCGGCGGCTATCTGAAAATGGGGAAAACAACTCCGAGCCGCCTTTAAGAAGGCAGCCACCAGCGGTTTACGGTGAGCACGGCGTGGTTTATGTTCATGCTTTTACCGTATCACGTCCGGCGCGAAAAACAAAAGGGCACATTATGCTGCGATCACTCAACCACCTGACCCTCGCGGTCAGCGACCTGCAAAAAAGCATCACCTTCTGGCACGAGCTGCTGGGGCTGACGCTCCACGCCCGCTGGAATACCGGGGCCTATCTCACCTGCGGCGATCTGTGGGTCTGCCTGTCGTACGACGAGGCGCGCCAGTATGTGCCGCCGCAGAAGAGCGACTACACCCACTACGCGTTTACCGTGGCGGAGGCGGAATTTGAACCGTTCTCGAATAAGCTGGAGCAGGCGGGCGTCACCGTCTGGAAGCAGAACAAAAGCGAGGGGGCATCGTTCTATTTTCTCGACCCGGACGGGCACAAGCTGGAGCTGCACGTGGGCAGCCTCGCCGCGCGGCTGGCGGCGTGTCGCGAGAAGCCCTATGCGGGCATGGTGTTTACCTCAGACGAGGCTTGAGGCGCGCACCTTCAGCCTGCCCGCCAGCGTCACGTGCGTGGCGGCATCTTCCTGATTGCACAGGTACTCCACCGCCAGCCGTCCCAGCTCGCTGTAGGGCAGCTGGATACTGGTCAGCGGCGGGGTGAGCTGCTCGGAGATCTTCTGGTCGTCGTAGCCCGCCAGCAGCATGTCCTGTGGGATGCGCACGCCGTTCACCGCCAGCGCCTGATAGCAGCCAATCGCCAGCCAGTCGCTGGCGCAGAAGATGGCGTCCGGGCGCTCGGCCAGTTCCAGCAGGGACGTGGTGGCGGTAAAGGACTCGCTGAACTGCCAGTTGGTCTGGCGCACCAGGCCGTCGTCACACGCGAGTCCGGCCTGCTGTAATGCCGCCTGGTAGCCCGCGAGACGCTGGCGGGAGGCCTCCATCCAGCTCTCCCCGGTAATGTGGGCGATGCGCGTCGCCCCGCAGGCAATGAGGTGTTTAGTGACCTGAAAAGCGTTGGCGTAGTCGTCCGGAATAAACGACGGCAGCAGCGGCGAGCCGGGGTCGCGCTGGTTGAGCAGCACCAGCGGGATGCGGGTGCAGTCCTCGAAGGCCGTCATGTCCACCAGCGTGGTGACCGGAGACGCGAGAATAATCCCGATGCAGTTGCGCTTCTCCAGCTGGCGGATGATGTTCAGCGCCAGCTCGATGTCGTCGCCGTAGTCGTAAACGGTGAGCAGGGTCTCGTTGCGCCACGCCGCTTCCCGCGCCTGGCTGATGGCGTCGATAAACGGGTCGAAGCTCTGCATGGAGCTCACCAGCAGGGCGATCTCTTCCTGATTGCGCGGGGCGTGAACGGCGGGGAGGCGGTCGTAGCCGAGCTCGGTGGCCACGTTAATCACCCGCTGGCGGGTGTCGTCGCTGAGCTTGATGTTGCGGGACTGGTTAAGCACCAGCGATACCGTCGCCTGCGACACCCCTGCCGCCCGCGCAATATCGTTCATCGTCACTTTCGGTTTTCGCTTCATCCGTCCTCTCCCTTTCGCGAATTCGCATCATACCCTAACCGCGCGCTTACGCGCCGTCGATCACGTTTCTCATTCATCGAAGCGCGAACTTTGTGAAGGCCGTCGCTTTTCGGCGTGCCGTGATTTGCGCAATTATCCCGCAGCTAATATTTATTAGCTAAATATTATCAGTAAGAGGACGCGTAATGAAAGAGCAGTGGAGCAGGGAGCAGGCACAGGCGTGGTACGAACAAAAGGGCTGGCTGTGCGGGTTTAACTATTTGCCGTCGACGGCGGTGAACTGGACCGATATCTGGCAGGAAGAGACCTTCGATGCCGAGACCATCGACCGCGAACTGGGCTGGGCGGCGGAGGCGGGCTACAACACCCTGCGCATCAACCTGCCGTTTATCGTCTGGGAGCATGACCGCGACGGGCTGATGGCGCGCATCGACCGGTTTTTGACCATTGCCGACGGCCGCGGGTTCAGCACCATGCTGACCCTGATGGACGACTGCGGCTTCTCCGGCGACGAGCCGTACCTCGGCCCGCAAAAGCCGCCCGTACCGGGCAAGCACAACAGCCAGGCGGCGGCGAGCCCGGGGCGGGATAAGGTGTGCGATCCCGACTGTTGGCCGCAGATTGAGCGTTATATCCGCGACGTTGTGCGCCAGTTCCGCGAGGATAAGCGCGTGCTGCTGTGGGATCTCTATAACGAGTCGGGTAACCGCGGCATTTTCGCGACGGGCACGCAGGAGGTGCAGTACGACGCGAAGCTGGAGACCTGCGCCCATGAGCTGATGAAGCTGGCGTTCCGGTGGGTGCGTGAGGAGAACCCGACCCAGCCGCTCACCGTCTGCGCCTGGCGTCTGCCGCCTGAAGAGGAGGGCGAGACGTTCTTCCGGCATCCGCTGGACCAGACCGCGCTGGCGCTCTCTGACGTGGTGAGCTTCCACGCCTACACCCACACCGGGCGCATGACGGCGATAATCCAGCAGCTGCAAACGCTCGGTCGTCCGCTGTTCTGCACCGAATGGCTGGCGCGCCACGTGGGCAGCACCATCGAAGAGCAGCTCCCGCTGATGTATGCGGCGAAGGTCGCGCCCTACCAGTGGGGGCTGGTGCGCGGCAAAACCCAGACGTGGCTGCCGTGGCCGGTGGTGATGAAGGAGTCCACGGACTACTGCCGCCTCTGGTTCCACGACGTGTTTGAGGAGAACGGGATCCCGTTCTCACGCCGTGAAATCGCTTTAATGCAGCAGCTGCGCAAGATCGCCCCGAAGGCGCAGGACTAATAATATCGACCCGGCGGTCCACCGCCGGGCAACCAGGCAGGCATATAACAATGGCAATGACAATGAAAATACCGTCTCGCGAGTTGTGGTCTTATTTTGGTTATGGTTTAGGTCAGTGTTTTAGCTTTGGTTTAGTGGGTTCGTTTATTAACTATTTTTACACCGACGTGCTGGGCATTTCGGCGCTGGCGGCGAGTACCATTTTCCTGATTGCCCGCGCGTGGGACGCGGTTCACGATCCGCTGTTTGCCAGCATTATGGACACCATTAACAGCCGGTTCGGCAAGTTTCGCCACTTTTTGCTGATCGCCCCTTTGTTGATTACCGGCGTCACGCTGCTGTCGTTCTATAAAATTGAAGCGGACATGACCACCAAAATCCTCTACGCGGGGGTGACCTACATCCTGTGGGGGACGCTGTATGCCATCTCCGATATTCCGTTCTGGTCGATGTCGTCGGTGATGACCAACGACTCCGCCCAGCGCACCCGCGCGGTGACGGCGGCGATGCTCGGGGTGAACGCCGGGATTGCCTGCGCTAATATCTTCTTCCCGAAGCTGGCGGCGTTCTTCGCCCAGTACAGTAACGACAAAGGTTACTTTATGGCGGCGCTGGTGATGATGCTAGTGGGCCTGCCGCTGATGCTTAACGGCTTTATGCAGATCAAAGAGCGCGTGCCACCGAGCCCGGAAAAGGTGACCATCCGCGATACCTTCCACAACCTGCGTCAGAACAAGCCGCTGTTTATCGTCCTGCTGTCGTTCTTCTTCTGCGTGTTCCATAACGTGGCGGGCGGGCTGTATATCTACTTCTTTATCAACAACCTGGGCGACGGCAGCCTGCAGATGGCGATTGGCGTGATGGGGATTGTCGCGGCAGTGCTGTGCCTGGTCGCCCCGATGCTGACGCGCCGGATGCAGAAGCGGAAGTTGTTTATGATCCTCTGCGGGCTGGACGTGGCGGTGCGCGTGGTGATGTGGTTTGTCGGGTATCAGCAGGTGACGATGCTGTTTATCCTGCTCGGCCTGAGCACCCTGTTTGTGATGATGACCAACATCCTCACCTCGTCGATGATTGCCGACACCATCGAGTACGCGGAGTACCACACCCACAAGCGCTGCGCGGCGATCACCTTCTCCGGGCAGACCTTTACCGGCAAGATGTCGGTGGCGGTGGGCGGCGGGTTGATCGGCGTGTTTCTGACGATGATAGGCTACGTGCCGCAGGCGCAGATCCAGAGTGAAGGCGTGCTGGAGGGGCTGTTCTTTGGGATTTGCCTGCTGCCGGCGATAGGGTCGCTGATCCGAATGGGCTTTATGTCGCGCTTTACCTTTACCGAGGAGAAGCATGCGGAGATTTGTCGGCTGCTGGCAGAGCGGAACGCGTCTGCGAAAGCGCCGGGTGGCGGCTGCGCCTTACCCGGCCTACAGAAAATTACAGCGACTTCACAAACGCCAGCAGATCTTCGTTGAGCTGGTCCTGGTGGGTCAGCGCAAAGCCGTGCGGCGCGTTGTCGTACACCTTCAGCGTGGCGTTTTTGATCATCTCCGCCGCCAGCTTGCCGGTGCTTTCAAACGGCACGATCTGGTCGTTACTGCCGTGAATCACCAGCGTCGGCACGTCGATTTTCGCCATATCCGGGCGGAAGTCGGTTTCGCCGAACGCGGTCACGCAGTCGATGGTGCCTTTCAGCGACGCCAGCAGGGCAATGTTCAGCGTCTGGGTCAGGGCACCGGCAGAAACGGTTTGTCCGGCGTTGGTACCGTAGAACGGGGTGGCGAAGTCGCTGATGAACTGGGCGCGATCTTTACGCAGTCCGTCGCGAATGCCGTCGAATACGCTTTGATCCACACCCTGCGGGAAGGAGTCGGATTTACCGAAGATCGGCGTGACCGCGCCCAGCAGCGCCAGACCGGCGACGCGTGAGCTGCCGTAGTTATTGATGTAACGGGTCACGTCGCCGCCGCCCATGGAGAAGCCCACCAGCGTTACGTCGCGCAGATCCAGGGTGGTGATCAGGTCATTGATGTCGGACGCAAAGGTGTCGTAGTCGTAACCGTTCCACGGCTGATCCGAGCGGCCAAACCCGCGACGGTCAAAGGCGATGGCACGGAAGCCGCGCTCGGCCAGGTAGTTCAGCTGGCTGTCCCACATGTCGCCGTCCAGCGGCCAGCCGTGGCTGAAGAGAACCGGTTTACCCGCGCCACAGTCTTTGTAGTAAATCTGCGTGCCGTCTTTTGCCTTAAACGTTGCCATAGTGTGTTCCTGTACAGGTGATGGTTATGGTTATACCGGCGCGACCAGGTAGCGAATAGCCGGTGAGGTTGTGCCCTGATGAAAAGCCAGAACGCGGCTCTGCAGCAGGAGGTCATTCATGGTGTGGCGCTCCTGCTGGCGCAGATGCTCAATCCACGAGCCCATCAGGAAGGTCTCGATAAACAGACCGGGGCGCTCGATATCTTCATATACCGCCCAGCTCATCGCCCCGGCGCGGCGGCGCACCCGGCGCAGCTCGTGGACCGCCTCCAGGAAGGCTTTGGCGTGTTGCGGGTCGATGAGGTACTCGTGCGAGACCAGCACCGGGCCGCGTTCGTTTGGCAGGTCAATCTCCACGCCGTCCAGCGGCTGACCGCTCAGGTCGAGGTTCAGGTCCGGATCTTTCTCCAGCTTCCAGCGGAACACCGTCGCGCTCGCCAGCACCATCCCCAGCGTGGCGACAACCAGCGAGGTTGGGGTACCGAACCGGGAGGCGATCTGCCCCCAGAGTGCGCTGCCTGCGGTCATCGAGCCGAAGAACACCGTCAGATACACCGCCAGCGCGCGGGCCTTCACCCAGCGGGCGGCGCTGCGCTGCGCGCCGAGATTGAGAGTGGAGAGCACCGCAATCCACGCGAAGCCGGTGAAAAACTCAAACAGGTTAAGCAGCCAGACGTGGCGCACAAACGCCAGCGCCAGCATGGTGAGGGCAAAGGTCAGGCTGGCGGCCACCATCAGGCGGTCGGCATTCAGCCGCTGGCGCAGGCGCGGCAGCAGAATCGCACCGGCAATCGCCCCCAGGCCAATGCACGCCAGCATTACGCCGTAGCCCGCCGGGCCTAAGCCCAGCTCGCGGCGCGCCACCAGCGGCAGTAACGCCCAGCCCGCGCTGCCGAAAACGAAGAAGGCCACGGTGCGCACCAGCACGTTGCGCAGCACCGGCGCGGCGTGCACGTAGCGAATGCCGGATCGCACCGCCGAGAAGAAATGCTCCGGCGGCAGACGCTGCACGGTCGGGGCCTGACGCCAGCGCCACAGTACCCACGCCACGCCGACCACGGACAGCGCGTTCAGGGCAAACACCATCCACGGCCCGGCGAGCGACAGCAGAAAACCACCCAGCGCGGGGCCAATCGCCCGGCTGATGTTTACCCCGAGCGAGTTCAGCGCCACGGCGGCACCCAGCTCGGGCTTGCTCACCAGGTCCGGCACCACGGCCTGAAACGGCGGCGAGCTCATCGCCGCGCCGACGCTCAGCAGAAATGTCGCCACCAGCAGAACGGCGGGAGTGACGTGTCCGGTGAAGGAGAGCACCGTCAGCCCGGCGGCGGCGATAAACACCCACAGCTGGGAGAAGAGCAGGTATTTACGTCGGTCGACGATATCCGCCATCACCCCGGACGGCAGGGCGAAGAGGAACATCGGCAGGCTGCTGGCGGCCTGCACCAGCGCGATGTCCAGCGGATCGGTGCTCAGGGTCAGCATGCTCCAGTTGATGCCGACATCGCTCATCCATGAGCCGACGTTAGAGACCACCGTGGCGATCCACAGCATCCTGAACACCGGCTGGCTTAGCGGCTGCCAGGGCGAAACCGTTGATGTGTGCGTCGTTTCGACGTGTGCGTCGCGAACGTCGTTAACCTGGGTCATGCGAACCTCTCCGCTGCCTTACGCTGCAATCGCCACTGGCCCGGGCCGGTGAGGGCAAGGGTGGTAAAGATAATCAGCAACAGCCAGCCAAACTGTCCTTCGGCAATCGACCAGTTCGGGTGCACCGCCAGCATCGCCACCAGCAGCACGGCGATAATCGGCAGGCACGCCAGGCGGGTATACACGCCCGCAATGATAAACAGCGGGCAAATTACCTCGGCGACGATGGCCGGGATCAGGCTGGCATAGGGCCCGAAGCCGAACGGATCTTCAATGCGCGTCAGCTCTTCACTGAAGTGCAGCACCTTTGGCAGGCCGTGCACGTACAGCAGCAGCAGGCTGCCGGTCAGGCGCAGGAAGAACAGCCCCAGGTCAACCCGGGGCGGAGCAAGCGTGTTTTTCATCAGAATGCAAAGCAGCTGCAGCCCAGCGCCCCCCAGAAAGCGTTATCGTCGGACACCGGCATTTCTGACGTGCGGGCAAAATCATGCTGGTGGCTGTGAACCCCGCACGGGCCGCTGCAGTGGTGAACGGCGCTCATGCCCACGCGTGCGGCCTGCGGCGGCGCGCTGCGGTAGTGGCCCGGTACTTTCACGACCGGGGACCAGTCGGGCAGAACCGGAATGGCGGGCGGCGCGAGCGGGCCAAAGGTGCCTGCCGCGTAGACGATATCGCCGTTGACCACCGTCAGGACGGACTCGATGCCCTTGATCTCCTCTTCCGGCACGCGGAAGTAGTCTTTGCTGAGTACGGCCAGGTCGGCGAGCTGGCCGACCTTGATCTGCCCCTTCTGATTCTGCTCGCTGGAGAACCACGCGCTGCCCTGGGTCCAGAGCATCAGGGCGGTATCGCGATCCAGACGGGCGCTGTGGTCGTACATCTGCATCCCGCCGACGGTACGGCCGGAGACCAGCCAGTAGAGCGCGGTCCACGGGTTGTAGCTCGCCACGCGGGTGGCGTCGGTGCCTAAGCCCACCGGTACCCCGGTCTCCAGCATTTTCGCCACCGGCGGTGTATGGCGGGTGGCTTCGATACCGTAACGTTCGGCAAAGTACTCGCCCTGGAAGGCCATACGGTGCTGGACGGCAATGCCGCCCCCGAGCGCTTTGATGCGGTCGATGTTGGCCTGGGTGACGGTTTCCGCGTGGTCAAAGAACCAGTGCAGGCCGTTGAACGGAATGTCGCGGTTCACCTTCTCGAAGACGTCCAGCATGCGGCTGATGGATTCGTTATAGGTGGCGTGCAGGCGGAACGGCCAGCGGTGCTCCACCAGATGGCGCACCACGCGCTCCAGCTCGTCCTCCATGCCCGGCGCGAGATCCGGGCGGGGTTCGAGGAAATCTTCAAAATCGGCGGCGGAGAAGACCAGCATCTCGCCCGCGCCGTTATGGCGGAAGAAGTCGCTGCCCTGGCCCGGCGTGAGCATGTCGGTCCATTTCTCAAAGTCCTCCAGCTCGTGGCCCGGACGCTGGGTAAACAGGTTGTAGGCGATGCGGATGGTCATCTGCTTTTTCTCGTGCAGCTCGGCAATCACCTCGTAATCTTCCGGGTAGTTCTGGAAACCGCCGCCGGCGTCGATGGCGCTGGTTAAGCCCAGGCGGTTCAGCTCGCGCATAAACTGGCGGGTGGAGTTAACCTGCTGCTCCAGCGGCAGCTTCGGCCCTTTGGCCAGCGTGGCGTAGAGGATCATGGCGTTCGGGCGCGCAATCAGCATCCCGGTTGGGTTGCCGTTGGCGTCACGCTGGATCTCGCCGCCCGGCGGGTTCGGCGTGTCTTTGGTATAGCCGACCACCTTCAGCGCGGCGCGGTTGAGCAGGGCGCGGTCGTAGAGGTGCAGGATGAAAACCGGGGTGTCCGGGGCGGCGGCGTTGATCTCGTCCAGCGTCGGCATGCGGCGTTCGGCAAACTGGAACTCGGTCCAGCCGCCCACCACGCGTACCCACTGCGGCGACGGCGTGCGCAGGGCCTGCTCTTTCAGCATCCGCAGGGCATCGGCCAGCGACGGCACGCCTTCCCAGCGCAGCTCGAGGTTGTAGTTCAGCCCGCCGCGAATGAGGTGCAGGTGTGAATCGTTCAGCCCGGGGATGGCGGTGTGGCCTTTCAAATCGACCACTTTCGTACCGTCGCAGTGATGTTGCATCACCTCAGCGACGGTACCCACTTCCAGAAATTTTCCATCGCGCACGGCAACGGCTTCCGCGATGGGGTTCTCGCGATCGACGGTATGAAACTGGCCATTAACCAGAATGAGATCGGCTTTACCGAGGGTAACCATAACTGCTCCTGACTGAGAGGGGAATGGTCAGGATTATGGGAACCGGTTTCGGCAAAGATCCAGTTATACAATAGGATAGGTATACCAAAGTATAACTATACCTAAGGTTAACTATACGAAGAGATAATTACGCCAAGGGGCGATAAACCGCAGGATGAGCGTGACTTTATCGCCGTGCGCTCACGGCGATTTCACCCTTAACCACTGGAAAATGCTATGACCTCTTCAAAGCTCGAAGTGTTAACCCCTGCGAACTGCCAGATTATCTTTATCGATCACCAGCCTCAGATGGCGTTTGGCGTGCAGTCTATTGACCGCCAGGTGCTGAAAAATAACACCGTGGCGCTGGCGAAAGCGGCGAAAGTCTTCAATATCCCGACCATCATCACCACCGTAGAGACCGAAAGCTTCTCCGGTAACACCTATCCGGAACTGCTGGACGTGTTCCCGGGCCAGGACATTCTGGAGCGTACCTCCATGAACTCCT
Organism: Enterobacter sp. ZOR0014; assembly: GCF_000798855.1. Taxonomy (NCBI): domain Bacteria; kingdom Pseudomonadati; phylum Pseudomonadota; class Gammaproteobacteria; order Enterobacterales; family Enterobacteriaceae; genus Enterobacter; species Enterobacter sp. ZOR0014. The sequence continues at coordinate 19,624 of NZ_JTLF01000336.1, forward strand.
GGGACGACCAGAAAGTGCGTGACGCGCTGAAGGCCAACGGCAAGAAGAAAGTCGTGGTAGCAGGTCTGTGGACCGAAGTGTGCAACAACAGCTTTGCCCTGTGCGCGATGCTGGAAGGCGATTATGAAATTTATATGGTGGCGGATGCCTCCGGCGGCACGTCAAAAGAAGCCCACGACTTCGCGATGCAGCGCATGATCCAGGCGGGCGTGATCCCGGTGACCTGGCAGCAGGTCATGCTGGAGTGGCAGCGCGACTGGGCGCGTAAAGAGACCTACACCGCGGTAATGGATATCGTGCGCGAGCACTCCGGCGCGTACGGCATGGGCGTCGATTACGCCTACACCATGGTGCACAAAGCGCCGTCTCGCCAGAAGAGCGAGCACCGCACCTTAGCGCCGGTCCCGGCTCGCTAAGCCCTGTCGGCGGGCTGGCCCCTCATCCGGCTCGCCGCTGCTTTTTTCTCTGGAGTTCACAATGAGTACTGGGCTGATATCCCTTGCGGCAGGCGTGTTGATTGGCCTGATGTATGCCGTGCTGAAGGTGCGCTCCCCCGCGCCGCCCGCTCTGGCGCTGATTGGCCTGCTGGGGATGCTGGCGGGTGAACAGGCGACGCGGCATCTGTTATCCCGCGACAGTGCGCCTGCACAGGTCACCGTTCCGGCAGCACCGCAGACAGGAGCATCGTCATGAAAGCATGGATCATTTCGCTGGCGTGCGGCGTGGTAGCTGGGGTAATTTACGCTCTGCTCGACGTCCATTCGCCGGCACCGCCGGTTGTCGCCCTGCTTGGCCTGTTTGGCATGCTGGTGGGGGAACAGCTCATCCCGGTGGGACGGCGCTTAATGAGTCGCGAACCGCTGACCCTCGCCTGGTTTCGTCACGAATGCGTACCGAAAATCAGCGGCACGGCGCCCCCGGCGCCCGCGAAGGACACGCGCGACGTTTAATGATTTGTGAGAGGAAAGACCGCATGACGCTGCCGTGGCGCATTGCCATCATTGATGACGAACGTTCCGTCCGCAGCGGGTTGAGTAATCTCCTGGAGTCGGAAGGGTATTCGACCGATACGTTTGATTCGGCTGAGGGGTTCCTGAGCCATCCTCTCGCGCTGTCCGGCGCGGCGCTGGTGATCACCGATATCAAGCTGCGAGGCATGAGCGGCCTTGATCTGTTCGACAAGCTGCGGCTGCTGGCCGTACCGCCTCCTCCTGTACTCTTTATCTCCGGTCATGCTGATGAAAATATGCAGCGGTACGCCCTCAGTCTGGGCGCCGCTGCATTTTTGCGTAAGCCGATTAACATCGATATTCTGCTGGATCATATTCAGCGGGAGCTGGCCCGCCGACAATAAGGATCGCGGATGAACGAAAACGAGCAGCCTGCATTCTGGCCCGCCCAGGGAAATCTTCATCAGGGGCGGGTTTTCGTCCTTAAAGAGGATGTGATTTTTACCGTGCTGGCGCAGGAGGGCGGCATCGCCTGGATGAACGCACGTCATCCCCATTCCGGCGGCTCCTTCATCATTGCCACCGCGGTGAGTGACGAAGAGGAAGAGCGGGCCACCCGGCTGCTGAAAAACGAGTTTGCGCTGCGCGACGTGCTCCAGGACAGCTGGGCCATTCGCGCCGTCGCCTCTACCCAGTATCGGGGGCGTTTCGCGCTGGTTTACGCCCCGTTTTCGTTTGAGCTGCTGGCGCGACGCGCGGGCAGGGCGATCTCCGGGATTGCGCGCTTTATCGAGCTGGCGATCCAGATCTGCGTCCCCCTGCGCCAGATGCATCTGCAAAACCTGATCCACGGCGATATCAAACCCGGCAGTATTTTTGTTTATCACGATGCCACCTGCCGTCTGGGCAGCTTTGGTCTCTCCTGCCGTTTTTCCGATGCCTTCTCGCAGACCCGTCTTACCGTTTCAGGCGGTACTCCCGCCTGGATGTCGCCGGAACATACCACCCGCACCCGGCGCCCCGTCGACAGCCGCAGCGATCTCTACAGCCTCGGCATGGTGCTGTATGAACTTCTGACCGGACGCCTGCCGTTTGAACTGGGCGCGGACGATCAGACCAACTGGGCGCACTACCATATTGCCTCGGAGCCGCTGGCCCCGGACGTGATACGCCCGGACGTGCCGGGAATGCTCTCGACCATCCTCCTCAAGCTGCTGGAAAAGCATCCTGATAACCGTTATCAGACGGTGGACGGACTGATTGCCGACCTGCGACGCTGCCAGGCGACGTTGACCGGTGAGGGCGAGATCGCCCCCTTTACTCCCGGTCAGCAGGATCGCACCCCGGCGATCCATCTGGCGGATTCCCTGTTCGCGACGCATCCGCAGGCGAATGACGTCATTGCCGCGTTTGAGCGAGTCGGGCAGAGCCGGGTGCCAGAGCTGGTGACGATCGGCGGACCGTCAGGGATCGGGAAATCCTCGATCATCGCGACGGCGCTTAAAACGCTGCAGCAGCGTACGGTGCTGCTGGCGGTAGGCAAGGTGGACCAGTTTTCGCCGTCACTGCCTTACGGCGTGCTAAGTTCCGCGTTTCGCACCCTGACGTTGCACCTGCTGGGGCTGCCCGCAGACGACGTGGCGAAGTGGAAAATCCGCCTCTCGCGCGCCCTGGAGGGCCACGAGGCGCTCGCTGTCAGTCTTGTGCCTGAACTGGGGCTGCTGCTTGAGAGCAAACCGCGCTTCTCGCCGGATACGTTTTCCATTGATGCCCGGGCGCGCTTCAGCCATATGGTGCTGGCGCTGGTCAAAACCTTTGCCTCTCAGGGCTGCCCGCTGGTGCTGGTGCTTGACGATCTTCAGTGGAGCGACGCCGCCAGCCTGCATACGCTCAAATACCTGCTGGTGAACAGCGGGGCAATCCCGCTGCTGGTGGTTGTTGCTCACCGGGATATCTGTTCGTTATCCGATGCCACTTTACAAGCGCTGCTGACGAGTCTTCCGGAAGCGGCGCTAAACGCGAGCGAAATTGTCCCTCAGGCGCTGTCCGTGAAAGCGGTAGCGCGCTGGCTGGCGACGCTGTTTCGAACCCGCAGCACGGCGACGTCTGACCTCGCCACGCTGATCCATGAAAAAACCGGGGGCAACCCGCTCTTTGTGCATGAGTTTTTCCGCCGCATTGTCGATGACGGGCTGGTGGTGCATAACAAATATCAGGATAAGTGGCACTACGATCTGCAGGCGATCCGCGCCCGGCATTACACCGAAAACGTCGTCACCCTGGTGCTGGAGCAGCTCGAAGAGTTGCCCGACGAGACGCGTCGCCTGCTGGGGAGTTTTGCCTGCCTCGGCGGCAAGGGCGAGATGGAGATGATATGCCGCGTTGTCGGCATGTCGATGGCGGAAATGCGCTATGCGCTCCATCCGGCGGTCATGGCGCAGCTCATCGTGCTGACGGAAAAAGAGTACGCCTTCACCCACGACAGGGTGCAGGAAGCCGCCTTCGCGCTGCTGGATCCGCATGAGAAAAGCCACCTTCATCTGACCACCGCCAGCCTGCTGGCCGATGCCGCGCGGCAGGCTGCGGGAAACGAACTGCTTTTCCGCGCCGTTCACCATGTTACGGCCGCACTGGACAGCATTCAGCCCGCTCCGCAGCGGCAGATGTTCCGCGAGCTGAGCCTGCTGGCCGCGCGCCGGGCGAAACGCACGGGCGATTATCTTTCGGCACTGAGCTACATCCAGACGGCGAGAGCGCTGGGCAATGCCGGTGTGGTGTCAGACTTTGTGCTGGATATTGAAGAGGCGGGCTGCGAGTTTGCGCTCGGCCATCTGGAGCGGACCCGCGAGCTGTGCGATGCGATCCTTGGCTGCCCCGGCGGGCTGACCGAAAAAGCGCTGGCGGCCAACCTGCTGGTGGAAGTCTATATTCGTCAGTCGGATAGCCGTCTGGCGCTGGAGGCGGCGCTCTGCTGGCTGGGTATTTTTGGTATTCAGATTGGCCGCCATCCGGAAGATGCCGACTGCGATGCTGCCTGGAAAGACTTCTGTAACCGCACGGGCGACGCGCCGCAAAGTCGCTATGCCCAGCTCTCGCGGATGGAAAATCCGGAAACGGAAGCGGTAATGAACCTGCTCTACAGCGCCAGCATTTGCGCCAGCTTCATCTGTCCGCGTCTGCACTTTTTGCTGCTCTGCCGCATGATGCACCTGACCCTCGACCACGGCATCACCGGCGCCTCCACCACCGCGATGGCCTGGTTTGGCGTGTTGATCGGCCACCGCTACGCCGAGTATCGCCTCGGGTTCCAGTACGGCACGCTGGCCCGCGAGCTGGTCAATCGCCACGGCTATGATGCGTATGAAGCGAAAACCCTGCTGCCGCTCGATCAGCTCAGCGTCTGGACCCAGCCGCTGTCGTTCACCATTGAGTGCGCAAAAGCCTGCTTCACCGCGGCGGTAACCCACGGTGATATGACGATGGCCTGCTTCGCGGCCTGCCACCAGGCCATTAACTTCCTCTCTCGGGGCGATCATCTCGACGGGGTGCTGACCAGCATCGATCGCGGCCTGGCCTTTGTGCGGAAAACCCACTTCCAGGACGTTGAGACCATTTTGATGGTTCAGCGTGGCTACGTTGAGTTTTTACGCACGCCGGTGATCGGCACCTGGACCGCCTCGCAGGTGCTGCCGGAGGCGCTGCTGCCTGCTTCGCCAGAGCAGGCTCCGGAACAGACGTCGACCATGCTGTTCTGGTACTGGCTCTATCGCGGTATGGCGCACTTTACCTGCGGCGAATTTGCCGATGCGCAGGCGGATCTTGAGATGGCGGGCTGGTACGCGTGGTCTGCGCCTGGCCATATCCATCTGCTGGATTACCATCTCTACAGCGCCCTGGCGCTTTCCCGCCAGCTAACGCCGGAGACGTTCTCGGCGAATCATCGACGCAGTATTCACGCGCACTACGACAAAATTGCCCTCTGGGCGCGCATTAATCCGGGGACGTTTGCGGATAAAGAAGCGCTGATTTACGCCGAAATCGTGCGTCTGGACGGCATGAACAGCATTGCGCTTGAGCAGTATGAGAAAGCGGTCCGGCTGTCACGCGAGGGCGGCTTTAATCCGATTAACGCCCTGGCGCACGAGCTGGCGGGTCGCTTTGCGCTGTCCTGCGGTTACCCGACCGCGTCAGATGCGCATTTTCGCGGCGCCATTGCCGCCTGGGGCCGTGCCGGGGCACAGGCTAAGGTGCGCCAGCTGGAGCAGGATTTCCCACATCTGCTGGCCTCCGGACAGGCCAGCGCCTATGACACGGTGGCGTTTGCCCAGAATGAAGTGATCCGCGATCTGCAGAGCGTGATCAAAGCCTCACGCGCCCTGTCGGAAGAGATCAACCTTGAGCGGCTTATCGAAAACCTGATGACGCTGCTGCTCGAACGTGCCGGGGCGCAGCGCGGCCTGCTGCTTCGCGTGAGCGATAACCTGATTCCGGAGATCGAAGCCAGCGCGTGGACCAGCACCGAGGGCGTGCGGGTGCGGATCCTGAAGGACGTACCGGTAGCGACCGACATGCCGCTGTCGGTGCTGGCGGCGGTGATCCGCACCGGACAGGAGATCCGCACCGGTAAACCGGAGGAGTTCCATCCCTTCAGTCAGGATCCCTACCTGGTGACCTCGGGGGCGGCCGTGATGTGCGTTCCGATGTTCAAACAGGCGCGGCTGGTGGGGGTGCTCTATCTGGAAAACCGCCTGATGCCGGAGGTCTTCACCGCCGAGCACTCTCGCGTGGTGAGCCTGCTGGGGGCGCAGGCTGCGGTCTCTCTGGAGACGGCGCGGCTGTACGCCGAACTGCTGGCGGAGAACATCCAGCGCCGACGCGTGGAAAAAGAGCTGCGCGCCAGCCAGAACTCGCTGATGCTGGGTGAGCAGATCAGCCACACCGGGAGCTGGCGCTGGGAGCTAGAGCAGGATCTGATGTTTATGTCCGAAGAGTACGCCCGTATTCTCGGCCTGCCCGAGCAGCAAAAGATGATCTCCATGGCGGAGTTTTTGACCTTCGTCCATGAGGATGATTACGCCCGCATCAGCGCCATTGTCACCCAGAGCGTGCGCGAGGGGCTCTCTATGCGCGCGGAGTTTCGTATTAAGCGTACCGACGGTTCCACGCGCTATATCCTCGGGATTGGCGATCCGGTGGGCGTGGGCAGTGAGGTGAACGAGTATTACGGCATCATTACCGATATCACCAGTCAGCGCGCCGCGGAGGATGCCATGCGGGTGGCGCAGGCGGAACTGGCGCGGGTGTCGCGTGCCACCACGGTCGGTCAGTTAACCTCTTCCATCGCCCACGAGATCAACCAGCCGCTGATGTCGATCGTCTCTAACGCCGGGGCAAGCCTGCGCTGGCTTAACCGTGAACCCGCCCGGCTGGATAAAGTGCGGGAAGGGCTGGAGGAGATCGCCGCGGAAGGTGCCCGGGCGGGGGAGATCATCCGCAGCATTCAGTCCCTGACCCGCAAGCAGGATCCGACCTTCGCGCGTATCGATCTCCACTATCTGATCCACCACATTATTACCCTTTCCCGCAGCGAGCTGGAGCAGAGACACATCAGCGTGGATTATCTGTTAAACGCCGGTGACAGCTTTATCACCGGGGATAGCGTGCAGATCCAGCAGGTGCTGCTGAATCTGGTGATGAACGCCGTTGAGGCCATGGCGGAGGTTAACGATCGCCCCTGCATCATCACCCTCAGCACCGGCAACGCCGACGGGAACGTTATCGTCGAGATCGCCGATACCGGCAGCGGCATTGAGCCCGAGCGGCTGGAGAAGATTTTTGACTCATTCTATTCCACCAAGGCGCAGGGAATGGGGATGGGGCTGACCATCAGCGCCAGCATCATTGAGCGACACAGAGGAAAACTGAGCGCGCGCCGCCGGGAGCCACACGGCACGGTGTTTGCGTTTGTGTTACCGCTTGCCGGACAGACAGGGGAGTAGTTAATCCGCAGGCTGGCTGTGGGTCAGGCGCTCAACGGCCCTGACCAGCTCCGCCACGGAGCGCACCTGCATTTTTTCCATTACGCGACGGCGATGCACTTTCACCGTGATCTCGCTGACGCCAAGCTCGGCGGCAATTTGCTTGTTCAGCATCCCGCTTATCGCCAGTGTTAACACCTCATGTTCCCGTGGCGTAAGGGACATGTGGCGCTGCTTCAGGGCGTAGTGCTCTTTGTTGCGCACGGCGTTGTTTTCCGCCAGCTGGAGCGCAGACTGAATGGCGTCGATCAGCGCGGTGGATTCAACGGGCTTGGTGAGAAATTCGTACGCGCCGCCTTTAATGGCGCGCACCGACATCGGGATAGTGCCGTGGCCGGTGAGAAAAATAATCGGGATGTCGCGCCCGCTGTCCTTGAGGGCGTCCGCTACGTCAAAACCTGAAATGGCGGGCATTTGCATATCGAGGATCACACACGACGGCAGATCCTCAAAACGGTGCTGAAGAAACGCCTCTGCGGATGAAAACCCCATGGCGTCTAAATCCGCTGATTCCAGCAGGCCGAGAACGGACTGCCTGACCGCGTCATCGTCGTCAACCACATACACAATGTGTTCCATTCACTGCCCCGGTGCTGAGTTAACTGTCGAGAAAATATACACGTCCCGTCACGTAAGAGACTGTTTCTGCTGGCTTTCATCTTAACACATTAAATATCATTATCATTTAACAATATGATAACCGTATGAAGAGGAAGTATAGCGAACGGTTGTCGACTGGCGTGTCGTTTGCCTGCGCACGTTTCATCATCGTTCTCGCGATCTGTCTCTGAGGACTTTACCCCGTAAAACAGGCTACACTCTGGTTTTGAGCGCGACAAGCTGAGGAAACAACAATGCTCTACACACTGAAAGAAAGCGACAAGGATAAGGCGGAAGGGTCAAACGGCGCGGGCGCTCTGCAGCAAAAACTGCTGGAATCCCGTTCGATTGTGATCTCCGGGGAGATCAACCAGGAGCTGGCGCAGAAGGTGATCACCCAGATGATCCTGCTGCAAAGCGTCAGCAACGATCCGATCAAGCTGTATATCAACAGCCAGGGCGGCCACGTGGAAGCGGGTGACACCATCCACGACTTTATCAAATTCATCCGTCCGGAAGTGCACGTCATCGGTACCGGTTGGGTGGCGAGCGCGGGGATCACCATCTTCCTGGCGGCGAAAAAAGAGCACCGTTATTCCCTGCCTAATACCCGCTTTATGATCCACCAGCCGCTGGGCGGCGTGCGCGGTCAGGCAACGGATATTGAGATCGAAGCGCGCGAGATCATCCGCATGCTGGATCGCGTGAACAAGCTGATTGCTGACGCCACCGGCCAGCCGCTGGAGAAAGTGAAAAAAGACACCGACCGTAACTTCTGGATGTCGCCGGCAGAAGCGCTGGACTACGGCATCGTGGGCAAGCTGATTACCCACTATGACGAACTGAAGCTGGACTAAGTTTTAGCGCCGTATTGCGTCGGGTGACGGCAATGCCTTACCCGACCTACGCGAGCTGGTTTGACCCATGACAAGTTCCCCCTCCACCGTCTCCCCTATAATCGCGCCTGTTTCCCCTCTCACTGGTGCTACCCATGGCGTATCAACTGAACCTGAACTGGCCGGAATTTCTCGAAGAATACTGGCAAAAACAACCCGTAGTGCTGAAAAATGCCTTCCCGAATTTTGTCGATCCGATTACCCCGGACGAGCTGGCAGGTCTGGCGATGGAGCCGGAAGTTGACAGTCGTCTGGTGAGCCACGCTAACGGCAAATGGCAGGCCAGTAATGGTCCGTTTGAACACTTTGACGATCTGGGCGAAACGGGCTGGTCGCTGCTGGCGCAGGCGGTGAACCACTGGCATATGCCCGCGGCGGAACTGGTGCGTCCGTTCCGCGTTCTGCCGGACTGGCGACTTGACGATCTGATGATCTCCTTCTCCGTGCCGGGCGGCGGCGTGGGTCCGCATATCGATCAGTACGATGTGTTTATCATTCAGGGGATGGGCAGCCGCCGCTGGCGCGTGGGGGACAAGCTGCCGATGCGTCAGTTCTGCCCGCATCCGGCACTGCTGCATGTCGATCCGTTTGAGCCGATCATCGACGAAGATCTTGCGCCGGGCGATATCCTCTACATTCCACCAGGATTCCCGCACGACGGCTTTACCCACGAAACGGCGCTCAACTATTCCGTCGGTTTCCGCGGGCCGAACGGTCGCGATCTGATCAGCAGCTTCGCCGATTACGCGCTGGAAAACGATCTGGGCGGCGAGCACTATAGCGATCCGGATCTGACCTGTCGTGAAAACCCGGGCCGCGTGGAGCAGTACGAGCTCGATCGCATTCGTCAGATGATGATCGAGATGATCAGCAAGCCGGATGATTTCACGAAATGGTTCGGCAGCTTTGTCTCGACGCCGCGCCACGAGCTGGATATTGCCGCCGCCGAGCCACCGTATGTGCCGGAAGAGGTGCTGGATGCGCTTCAGGGCGGCGAAACGCTGTCTCGCCTGAGCGGCCTGCGAGTGCTGAATATTAACGGCAGCTTCTTCATTAACAGCGAACAGCTTGAGACGGTCGATGCGAAGGCCGCGGATGCGCTGTGCCGCTACACCGAACTCGGCCAGGCCGAGCTGGGCGATGCGCTTAAAAACCCGGCGTTTGTTGAAGAGCTCACCGGGCTGATTAACCAGGGGTACTGGTACTTCGACGAGTAGTGCGGCACGGTTTTCTCCCTCTCCCTGTGGGAGAGGGTCGGGGTGAGGGCATCAGGCCGCACTAGCCCTCCTCCATCGCAATCACAATCGCTTCACCCATCTTCTTTAATGCCTCGCGATTTTTGTCCGTCGGCGGCAGCGCCACGTTGATGCGCAGGCAGTTGCGGTACTTCCCTGAAGCGGAAAACAGCGACCCGGCTGCGGCCTGGATCTTCAGCCGACACAGCTGCTTGCTGACGCACACCATATCCACCTTCTCCGGCAGCTCAACCCACAGCAGGAAGCTGCCCTGCGGGCGGGTCACGCAAATCCCTGCCGGAAAATACTGCCGTACCCAGCAGGTATAGGTTTCCATATTCTGCTGATAAATCTGGCGCATACGGCGGACGTGGCGATGGTAATGGCCGTCGCGAATAAACGCCGCCACCGCCATCTGCGTGCCCGGTACGTTAAACCCGCCCGCGGCGTATTTCATGTGCATCACCCGGTCGTAATAGCGTCCCGGCACAATCCAGCCCACGCGCAGACCCGGTGCCACGGTTTTGGTAAACGAGCTGCAGAGGATCACCCGGCCGTCGATATCCATCGAATGAATGGTTCGCGGACGCGGGTACTCCGCCGCCAGCTCGCCGTAGATATCATCTTCAACAATCACAATGTCGTGCCGCTGGGCGAGGGCTAAGACCTGCTTTTTCCGCGCTTCCGGCATGATAAACCCGAGCGGGTTATTGCAGTTGGGCACCAGGATCACCGCTTTGATCGGCCACTGCTCCAGCGCCAGCTCAAGCGCCTCAATGCTGATCCCGGTTTCCGGGTCGGTGGGAATTTCAATCGCCTTGATGTTAAACCCGCGCAACATCTGCATGGTGCCGTGAAATGACGGCGACTCCACCGCCACGATATCCCCCGGTTGACACACCGAGAGCAGGGCAATCGACAGCGCGCCGTGGCAGCCGTTGGTGATGACAATCTCGTTCGCTGCCACGGTGGAGCCGCCGTCCAGCATTAGGCGGGCGATCTGCTCGCGCAGCTCCAGGCGCCCGTCGAGCACGTCATAGCTCAGCATCTCACCCGGATTATGCTGCGCGATGCGGCTCATCTCGCGCCACAGGGGCTTCAGGCTCGGCTGGTTAATGTCCGGCGAACCGCCGCCAAACGAGATCATCTCTTTGTCAGCGCGGGCGTCCAGCAGCATCATCACCTCATCCCACTGGGTGACGTCCACGGGGCGCTGCACCGGGCGCGTCATCGCCGGGACGGGCGGCTGGGCTTTACGCTGCGAAACAAAATAGCCGGAGCGCGGCTGGGGCGTGATCAGCTGGAGGTTTTCAAGGATCTGATAAGCCTGCTGTATGGTGCTGATGCTCACGCCATGCTCCTGGCTCAGCGTGCGCACCGACGGCAGACGTTCGCCGCTGCGATACAGCCCTTGTTCAATGCGTTCTGCCAGGAGATTGGCCAGATGTTGATAGCGCGTCATGCTGTATCCTTTGTTTTCACCATACAGATTGTAAAACCAGTACAGATTGCCGTAAAAAATGCCATGCAGATACCGTTTTAGCGGATCTGTATGGTAAACAAAAGGTGTTTTTGCATCTGTATTGCACAGGCGGATTTCCAGGATGATAACCCCACTGGCACAGTGAGGAGAGCATCATGGAATTTTTCGAGAACCGTTCTAAAAGACCGTTTATCGTGTTTGTCTGGATCGCGAAAACGCTGCGTAACTGGTATCGCATCAACCGTACCCGCCGCATCCTGAGTCAGATGAGCGATGAGCAGCTCAAAGATGTGGGTTTATCCCGCAATGACATTTAAACCGTAGGCCGGGTCAGGCGCAGCCGCCACCCGGCGATGTTCAACTCAACAGGGCAAGCGTCTGCCGTTTCGGCCTTTCCAGCAACGCCACCGCTTCCTGGTATGTCCGCACGTTGTTGTAGCCCATCACCAGCCCGTAGCGTTTTCCCGACCCGCGATACCATTCGGAGAGCGCGTTAACCTGCAGCTGCTGTTCCTGCCAGCAGCGCGCCACTTCGCGGTCACAACTTCCTTTGGTCAGAAACGCCACGATATGCATCCCGCCGTCGTTCTGCTCGGTGAAAAACAGATCGCCATACACCTCGCGCAGGGCGGCAATCATCCAGTCGCGGCGGGTCTGATACAGCGCGCGCATCTTTTTCAGGTGACGGAAAAAATGGCCTTCGTTGAGAAATGCGGTGAGGATCTTTTGCGTCAGCACCGGCTGGCCGCTGGTGGTGATATCCGCGCAGTCGGTAAACGCCCCGACGGTGCTGGCGGGCATCACCACGTATCCCATGCGCAGCGACGGCATGATGGTTTTGCTGAAGGTGCCCATAAAAATTACCCGGTCGTGCTGGTCGAGGCTTTTCAGCGACGGCAACACCTTGCGGGTGTAGTGAAACTCGCCATCGTAATCGTCTTCGATGATCCACGCCTTGTTCTGGCTGGCCCAGTCGAGCAGCTGCTGTTTACGCGGCAGGGAGAGCGTCACCGCCAGCGGGCTCTGGTGCGACGGGGTGACGAGGGCAAAACGGGCGTCGCGATGGTGGCGGAGGAGGTATTCCGTGTCCATGCCGCAGCGATCGACCGGCACCGTGTGCAGACGCGGCACGATCCGCTTCAGGAGCTGCTGGCCCATAAAATAACCCGGATCTTCGAACACCACCTTGTCGCTGCGGCTGGCGAGCGTGTCGAGGATCAGGCGCAGGCTGCCGCTGTAGCCGCTGGTGATGAGCACCTGCCCGGCGGTGCAGGACAAGCCACGCGAGATATTGAGATAGCTGGCGATGGCCTGGCGCAGCGGGTACCAGCCCAGAACGGGCGGGTTAAGCATCTCCTCCTGACGCATGGCGCGCGTCGCCTGGCCTGCCAGCAGCAGCCATTTTTTGTACGGAAAGCTGTCGAGGGATGGGATGCCAGGGCGCAGAAACCCTGCCCGCTCGCGCTGGCTGATAAGCGATGCCGGAAGCGTACCGGTAGGCTGTTCCGTCGGGGCAGGACGCTCCGGCAACAGTAAGTCCGGGTTGACCCGCGTGCCGCGCGCGCCCTGGCTAACCAGATACCCTTCGCCCGTCAGAATGGCATACGCCGTTTCGACCGTTTTACGCGCCACCTTCAGCTCTTCGGCCAGCACGCGGATGGCGGGCACTTTGTCGCCCGGCTTGAGCACGCCGCGCGTAATGTTGTCGCGATAGCGGGAGTAGATCTCGTGATAGCCCGGCTTCATGTCCTACCTCATTTCACGCTTTTTGTGTCTTTTTACTATGTCATGAACGGCGTAGATTTGCCTCATCGCATCACCGATGCCGCACAAAAAAAGAGGAAAGACCATGAGCACTCGCGTCAACCACCATAAAGTTACACCTGCCCTCGCTAACGCACTGTCTGCCCTGAGCATGGAGGTGGCGAAAACCTCCATCGACCCGGCGCTGAAGCACCTGATCGACATTCGAGTGTCGCAGCTGAACGGCTGTACCTTCTGTCTGGATATGCATTCGAAAGAGGCCAAAATTGCCGGCGAACGCGAGCTGCGCCTGTACCATCTGGCAGCCTGGCGTGAATCCCCGCTGTTCAGCGCCCGCGAAAAAGCCGCGCTGGCCTTTACCGAAGCGCTGACGCAGATTGGCGTGCATGGCGTGAGCGATGCCCTTTACCGCAGCGTGGCGGAGCACTTCTCGGACGTTGAGATTTCAGAGCTGAACTTCGCCATCGTGGCGATTAACGCCTGGAACCGTCTGGGAATTACCTCCCGCATGGCGCCAGGCTCGCTGGATGCGGCTTACGGGTTGAATAAAGCTAACCTGGAATAATGCCGCGCTCGCGGATCATCGCCACCAGCGCCCGTAACCCTGGCGGGACGTGGCGATGACCAGGATAGTAAAGGCGCAGCCCGGCAAACGGCTGCGTCCAGTCGTTTAACACGCTCACCAGTTCCCCGCTCTCAAGCTCTTCCTGGATATAGAGTTCCGGCAAAAATCCCACGCCTAACCCCGCTTTTACGGCGCGGATCGAAGCGAAAAGATCGGACGTCGCAAAGCGCGGCGGCACGGCAAGCGCGTACGTTTCCCCCCGACGGGCCAGCTCCCAGCGGTAGATCCCGCCGTGAGCCATACGCATGCCGATCCCCTGATGTTGCAGCAGATCGTCCGGCGTTTGCGGAATGCCGTGACGTGCGAAGTAATCTGGCGTGGCGGTGACGAGCTGGCGGATCTCCCCTGTCAGCGGTACGGCGATCATGTCCTGCGGGATGGACTCTTCGAGGCGGATCCCCGCGTCGTAACCCTCGGCGACGATGTCGATCATGCGTGCTTCACTGACGATCTCCACGCGCATTTTCGGGTAGCGGATCATAAAGTCGATCAGCAGTTGGTCGAGAAAAAGCGAGCCGATATGATTCGGCACGTTCAGACGCAGCGTTCCGGCAGGTTCCCCGGTGTCGCTGTGGATCTCCTCACCCGCGAGGCGGATTTCCTGCAAGGCCGGCCCCACGCGCGCCACGTAGCGCTGCCCGGCGTCCGTAAGCGCCACGCTGCGGGTGGTGCGGTTAAAGAGGCGAGTCTCAAGGCGGCTCTCCAGGCCGGCAATGGCATTGCTCACCGCCGTCGCGGACATTCCGAGCTCCTGCGCCGCGCCGCGAAAACTGCCGCGCCGCACCACGGCCATCACCACTTCCAGCTCTGTCAGACCTGAACGATGCATTGATTATCCTGAAAATCGAAACAACCCTTGCAGCATAGCGTGGATTATCGCAACGGAGAAGCCGTGCCAGACTGTGCTCACACAGCCTGAGGAGGTTTATATGCACCAGATCGAACAGATTTTTATTAACGGCGAGTTTGTTACCCCGCACGGCACCGAATGGTTTGATTTGTATAACCCGGCGACGGCGCAGGTTATTGGTCAGGTTCGTCTGGCGGATGAGGTTGACGCCGGGCGCGCCATCGCGGCGGCGAAGGCAGCGTTTCCTGCGTGGTCGCAGACTACGAAACAGACGCGTATCGCCGCGCTGAAACGCATGTACGCGGCCATAGCGGCTCGCCATGACGCGCTGCTGGACGCTGTCATCGAGGAGTACGGCGCACCTGCTTCGCGATCGGCGTGGATGGCCCGCTATCCGGCCGAGGTGATTGCCCAGGCCATTGAGGCGCTGGAGGCGTTTGAGTTCGAGACTACCGCGGGGGCCGCGACGGTACAGATGACGCCCCTTGGCGTGGCCGGGCTGATCACGCCGTGGAACAGCGACGCGGGTTTTATCTGCGGCAAGCTGGCGGTCGCGCTGGCGGCAGGCTGTACGGCAGTGATTAAGCCGAGCGAAATGAGCGCCCTGCAAACCCGGATTGTCACCGAAGCGTTGCGCGATGCTGCTTTGCCGCCGGGCGTGTTTAACATTGTCACCGGGCGCGGTGACATCGTCGGGGACACCATCAGCCGCCATCCGGACGTGGCGAAAATCTCGTTTACCGGCTCGACGAATACCGGCAAGGCCATTCTGCGTAACGCGGCGGAAAGCTTTAAGCGCGTGACGCTGGAGCTGGGCGGTAAATCGCCGACGATCCTGCTGGATGATGTGGACTTAGCGCAGGCGATCCCGCTGGTGATTCAGGCCGGGTTTATGAACAGCGGGCAGGCGTGCGTGGCGGGAACGCGCATTCTGGTACCGCAGTCGCGTAAAGCGGAAATCGAAACCGCGCTGGCGCAGGCCGTGGCGGCGGTGAAATCCGGTGACCCGCGCGACAGTGCCACGGACGTCGGCCCGATGGTCAGCGAGAAGCAGTGGCTGCGGGTGCAGGGTTATATTCGTCAGGGGCTCGACGGGGGCGCACGGCTGCTGACAGGAGGCGAAGGGCGGCCAGCGGGCACGCAGGACGGCTGGTTTGTACGCCCGACGCTATTTGCTGACGTGAATAATGACATGGTGATTGCCCGCGACGAGATTTTTGGCCCGGTGCTGTGCATCATTCCCTATCAGGACGAAGCGGAGGCTATCGCGATTGCCAATGACACCGAGTACGGCCTGAGCGCGATGGTGCTGGGTGAGGATGTGGACCGCGCCCGCCGCGTGGCGCAGCAGATTGTCTCCGGGCGCGTGCTGGTGAATACGCTTGCCCATGAGCCGAAAGCGCCGTTTGGCGGGTTTAAGCACTCCGGCGTGGGGCGCGAGATGGGTGAGTGGGGGATTCGGGCGTTTATGGAGCCGAGGTCGATCCTGGGCAAAAACACTTCGTCAGTCGCCGAAGTATGAAGTTAATTTTCTCTGCATTCTCTCCTCACTATCACAACGGAGAGACACTTATGATCGCAGTCCTTTTCGAAGCCAAAGCGGAGCCTCATCATCAGGCCCGCTACCTGCAACTCGCCGCCGAACTCAAACCTTTGCTGGCCGACATTGATGGTTTTATTGATATCGAACGCTTTCAGAGTTTGACCACCGACGGCAAAATCCTGTCCCTTTCCTGGTGGCGGGATGAAGAGGCCATCCGTAGCTGGAAGCAAAACGTCTTTCACCAGGCGGCGCAGGCCGAAGGGCGGGGATCCATTTTTGCGTACTATCGCATTCGCGTGGCACAGGTCGTGCGGGAATACAGTTCCGAAAACGGAGGGCAGGCGAATGTATGACGTTCACGTGATTTTCAGCGACAGGCCCGGCGAGCTGGCGCGCTTTGGGCAACTGTTAGGCCGTCACGGCGTGGGGCTGGAGGGGGGCGGCGTATTTGGTACCGATGCCCATTTCCTGGTGGAGGACGGAGAAAAAGCCTGCCGCGTGCTGATGGAGGCCGGATTTACCGTTCAGGCGGTGCGCAAGCCGGTTATCAGAAAACTCAGGCAGGAGCGGCCAGGCGAGTTAGGTGACATCGCGGCGGTGCTGGCGGCACGCGGTGTGTCTATTCTTACCCAGTACAGCGACCATGCGAATCACCTTATTCTGCTGACGGATGATGATAAGCTGGCCGCAGAGATCACCGAACCCTGGGCGCCCCATGTTAAAAACGAACCAGCCTCCTGAGAACAGCGCGGCACTGGAACAGGCCATTGCGGCGGTGGCGGCGGCAATGGCCGATCCCTCGCGCGTGAAGATGCTCTGCGCGCTGATGGACGGGCGGGCGTGGACCGCTACCGAACTCAGCACTGCGGCAGATGTTGCGCCGTCGACCGCCAGCGGGCATCTCGCCCGGCTGGTGGAGGGAAAGTTGATTACATGTTTATCGCAAGGTCGGCACCGCTATTATCGCCTTGCCGGGCACGACGTCGCGGCGCTGGTTGAGCAGATGATGGGGCTCTCCTGGAGCCGCATTACGCCGCCGGAAACGTCTGCGCCAAAAGCCCTGCGTGAAGCCCGCACCTGCTATAACCATCTTGCCGGAACGGTGGCGGTTCAGATCTATGATTTTATGCAGGCGGAAGGCTGGCTGGAGGATGACGGTTCCGCGCTCACCCTGTATGGCCGTGAGCAGTTTCTGAAACTCGGCATTCCATTAAATGCTCATCCCCGTCGCAAGGCTTGCTGCGCCTGCCTCGACTGGAGCGAGCGACGGTTCCATCTTGGGGGAGAAGCGGGTACGGCGTTGCTTACTTATCTGGAGAGTAAAGGCTGGATCCAGCGGGTGATGGGGTACAGGGAGGTGGTGGTGACGGCGTCGGGGAAAAGTGCCATTACCCGACATTTTAGCTTTAGCCGTTAAATTCCGCTGCGGGCTGATGCCCTCACCGCGGCCCTCTCCCACAGGGAGAGGGAGAGCCTCGTTTTCGCAATTCCTGCGCTTTCGTCCCTCGTTTCTTGATACTTACCCTGATAACTATTATCTTGACGGCGTGTGACGAGAGGGACTCCCTATGAGTGAAGAAGAACTGTTTAGCCGCAGGCCGATGGGTATGCGGATGGCGATGATCGTGCGTCAGTGGCGTGCGGTGATCGACGATGCCATTCTCGATACCGGGTTAACCCAGTCGAGCTGGACGGTGATGATGCAGCTTTTTCAACTTGGGGATAACGTCTCAATGAGTGAGCTGGCGGAGGTGCAGGGCATTGAACTGCCGCCGCTGATGCGCACGCTCACACAGCTGGAAAAACAGGGTTACCTGCTGCGCACCACATCGCCTTATGACAAGCGCATCCGGCTTCTGACGCTGACGCCTGAGGGAAAAGCCATTTTAAAAAGGCTTACTCAGGTGATTGAGACCTATCAGGCGCGGGTATCGCAAAATATCGCGCCGGAACATATCGAGATCTTCAGCGCCACCCTGAATCAAATCGCCTGTAATTTGCGGACAATCCGCGAAGAAGACAACAAGACCGAAAAATAATGACCCCTGAACAAAAGTTTGCCCGCTGGGTAAGGGTGAGTATTGCCTCTTTCCTGCTGATGTTTATCTATTTTGTCGTCGCGGATATCTGGATCCCGCTGACGCCGGACTCCACCGTGATGCGCGTGGTGACGCCGGTTTCTCCGCGTGTCTCCGGCTATGTGGCGGCCGTGCATGTGCACAACAACAGCCAGGTGAAGCGGGGCGATCTGCTGTTTGAACTCGACGACACGCCGTTTCGCAATAAAGTGGAAGCGGCGCAAATCGCGCTGGAGCAGGCTCGTCTTTCCAACCAGCAGCTGGACGCGCAGATCGCCGCCGCGCAGGCCAGCCTGAAAACCGCCGTGCTGACCGCGCGTAACGATAAAGTGACCTTCGAACGTTATCAGAAGCTGAGCACGTTACAGAACGTCTCGCAGGCGGATCTGGATAAAGTCCGGACCACCTGGCAGAGCAGCGAGCAGTCCGTCAGCACCATTCAGGCCAATATCCAGAACCTGCGTATTCAGCGCGGCGAGCGGGAGGAACACCGCAACGTCACGCTGCAAAAATACCGCAACGCGCTGGATGAGGCGGAGCTGAATCTCGGCTGGACGAAGGTGTATGCTCAGGCAGACGGCACGGTCAGTAACCTGCAGTTAAGCCCCGGTTTTTATGCCTCCTCAGGCGCAGCGGCGCTGGCGCTGGTGAACAACCAGACCGACATCGTGGCCGATTTCCGCGAGAAAAGCCTGCGCCATACTCATCAGGGCACCGATGCCGCGGTGGTGTTTGACGCCTTTCCGGGACGCGTCTTCCGCGCCCACGTGACCAGCAGCGACGCGGGGATCCTCGCGGGTCAGGAGGCGGTGAACGGCCAGCTCTCCGAGCCGGAAACCTCGAACCGCTGGGTGCGTGACGCCCAACGCATGCGCATTCACGTCATGCTGGACGAGGCGCTGCCGAAGCCACTGCCGACCGGGGCGCGGGCGACTGTCCAGCTCTATAACAGTGAAGGGCCGTTTGCGCGCTTCTTCTCCGGGATGCAGATCCATCTGGTGAGCTTGCTGCATTATGTCTATTAATACGCTGGCGCGGGTGTTTACCCCGCACGGTAACATCGTCTACACGGCAAACGACTTTCGCCAGACGTTGCGCATCGTCTTTGCCGGGATGATTGCGCTGAGCATTTCCAGTTTCTACAACACCAGTTACGGCGTGTTTTTTGTGGTCTACCCGATCATGCTGCTCTCGCTGGTGCCGGTCTTCAACCGCCATGTGGCGAAGCAGTTTATCTTCAGTGCATCGCTGAACTGCGTTGAAATGGTGATTATCATCGGCTATCTGTCGCAATGGCCGGTCATCATGACGCTGGTGGTGTTTGCCCTGTACGTCATGCGTTTTCGCTTTATGAGCAAAGGGCCGCTGTTCCTGTTCGGGTCGATGGGCGTGGTGTGCCAGAGCGTGATGCTCAATTTTATGAGCTACCCCACCACCAACTGGCACACACTGCTGTTTTCCAACATCGAAGCGAGCGTGATGGCGGTGTGCCTGAGCGCGCTGATGAACTATCTCCTGCCGGACGTGGAACCCCGCAAGCCGCCGCCATTGATTGAGAAAGACGATGCCCGCGTGCGCCATGAGTCGCTGCTCTCCGGCACCGTCGCAACGCTGATTTTCGTCGTTTTTCAAATCAGTGACTTAAGCGATTCCCTCTCGGCGCTGATGGCCGGGATTTTGATCCTGTTCCCGATGCACTATCGTGGCGCGGTGATGAGCTCCATCTGGCGCGTGGTCGGCGTAGTATTGGGCTGTCTTTATATCCTGGTTGTCCAGCTCATACTCTACGACCACAGTAGCCATATGCTGCTCATGATGCCGCTGATTGGCCTTGGGCTGGCGTTTGGCGCACGTCTGCATGTGATGGAGAAAGTAGGCGCAGGCGTAGGATTTTCCAGTATTACCACCATCGGCATTATGTTCGGGCAGAACATGCACCCTGACAGCGACCTGGTGTTCAGCGATCTCTATCGCATCACCTCCGTCACGTTTTCGCTGGTGGCGACGCTGACGATGGTCTTTCTGGTGCATTTGATCCTGAATCGCTTCGAGGCGACGCGCTATATCATCGCGCCGCCCAAAGCGGATTAATGTCCCAGCACGGCAGGCAGCTGCGAGAGTAAAAACAGGATCAGGCCAATCGTCCCGCCCACCAGCGTACCGTTGACGCGGATAAACTGCAGATCTTTGCCGATATTCAGCTCGATCTGGCGGGACATGTCTTTAGCATCCCAGCTTTTCACCGTGTCGCTGATGTGGCGGGTCAGGAACGCAGCGAAATCCGGCGCGACGCGATACGCGGCCTGCTCCAGATGCTCGTTCAGCGACGCCCGCAGGCTGGCATCGTTTGTCAGCGTTTCGCCAAACCACAGCCCGGCGTTGGCGATGCGCTGCTTCACGCGCGAGTCTTCACTTTGCATATCCGCCTTCAGCCACTGGCGCAGATCGGCCCACATTTCCCCCAGATAGCGGTTAAACGCCTCGTCATTTTTCAGGTAGTGCTTGATGTTGTCGGCTTTCGCCGCCATTTCCGGATCGTTTTTCAGGTTGTCGATAAGCTTCAGCGTGGCCCGGTCGAACGCCTGACGGATCTGGTGCGTGCGGTCGTGGCTGATATCGTCCAGCAGCGTATTCACCGCATTCGATACCATCTCTGCACTCTGATCGCCCAGCCACTCTGTGGGCAATACCATCGCTTTGCGGGGATGCTCGGTCTTCAGCCAGTGGACGATCTGGTCAGAGATAAACTCCCGCGTGCTGTCGCGTTGAATCAGGGTAATCAGGCGGTTGATGATGGCATCGAGCAGCACCTGGTGGCGGTTGTTTTTGGTCATGCTCTCCAGCATCACGGCGCTGGTTTCGGTGAAATCGACCTTATCGATGGCCTTATGCACCGCGCGTTTGAGCATCCGCTGAATGCGCCCGTCGTCGGTCAACTCAAGGAACCCGCTCATCACCTGCATCAGATGCAGCCCAACGCGCTGGGCATTGTCAGGCTTGCTGAACCAGGCACCGATCATGTGCGCGGGTTCATAGCGGCGGATGAGCGCCACCAGGGACTGGGTATCCAGAAACTTCTCCTGCACAAACTGGCCAAGATTGTCGCCGATACGGTCCTTATTGCGCGGGATAATCGCCGTATGGCGCGCGATAAACGGAATGGGGACCCGGCGAAACAGCGCAACGACGGCGAACCAGTCCGCCAGTGCGCCGACCATCGCCGCCTCGGCAATCGCCTTTACCCCGCGCACCCAGAAAGTCTGCGGCAGGAACAGGGTGAAGATAAACGCCGCGGCGGCAATCAGCAGCAGCAACAGCGCGAGAAGCTTAGCGCGTTTGAGTTCAGCTATTTTTTCCATGGGTTAAGGATAGAGGTAAGTTCACGCAAAATGCAAAGGTGGTGTAAGAGCAGGGCAAAACAGACCTGCGCACCGCACTATTTATTATCGAAAAAATATATGGGATAAATTCATTCATTATTATCTTTTCTAAATTTTTCGTGCTTATTCAGTCTTAGCGTTCAGTTTTGTGATGGCGGTTGTGACTTTAACTTTATCGGTGCTCATAAAATAAGTGATTATTCAGGTAAAGGAGCACGTTTAATGACATGGGAATATAAAGTTACGACAGGAGTACTGAGTCATAATGGCGAGTTCGTCGCCAGTTGCTATAGCGGTGCTGGTGAGTCGAAAGATAAGCCTGAATGTGAACAGCAACGAAATAAAGGTCCCATTCCGCGAGGTGTTTACTTTATTGCCGGGTGGAACAATCACAAAAGCGCAGAGGCAATTATTCTTGAACCTATAGCGGGGACCAATACTTTTGGTCGAGATCATTTCCAAATTCATGGGGATAAAAAAGGTCAACCACCAGGTTCAGCATCGGCAGGTTGCATCATTATGAACGGGCAGGACAAACGGCATATGATTTATGATTCAGGTGACACAATACTGGTGGTACGATGATGAAATATATTATTGCGTTATTATTGTGCTTCCCGGGGGCCTTATTTGCCAAAAGTCACACTCCTGAGCAACTGTTGCAGATGATAAACGAAAAAGGGGCCAGGCATGTTGTAGCAGAATTGTATGCTAATGATAGCGGAGAGTCGGAATGGTGGAATCATGTCATTCCTGGGATTCGTAAAGGAAACCAGGAATGGTTAGCTGTCGCGAGTGCTCTTGAACCGGGCGTGGACGCCAGTTCGGCTGAAGATTTAAAAGCAGCGCTTTCCGAAGCCATCCCGCTTAATCCCGCTGGCGTTTTGGCAATCTTAAAAGACAATAAACCGTTACTCACTGTTGAACAGGTCTGTGCTTTTGCCCATTATCCAGAAACAGAAACAGAAGCAGAGAGTAATAAGCTATTTGTCGATTCAATCAGGGCGATGTTTAAGATTAAAAGTCCGCAGGGTAAAAGATGCCTCGCTGTTATGATCGCGACCGTTGAACACTCTGTTCCATTCGATAAGGATATTTAAATGGCCATTCCGGTGTATATGTCATTAACTGACGATGCGGGTAATAGCATAAAAGGCAGCGTGATAGTTAAAGACCGTGAAAACCAGATTGAGGTTTTAGGACTCTATCATAATGTGAGCTATAACTCTGACCTGCATAATGGCAGAGCGTTGAGCAAACGCCAGCATCGCCCCTTTCTTATTGAGAAGGAAATTGATGCCTCCAGCGTTTTTCTCTATAAAGCGCTTAGCACTGGCGGTACGCTCAGGAAAGCGACTATCGACCTGTACAGAATCAATGATGCTGGTCAGGAAGAAATCTATTTCACAATAACGCTGGAAGCGGTGAAGGTCGTCACGGTGTTTTCATTGATGCATGACGTGAAAGATAGTTATCATGAAAAACAGGGGCACCTTGAACTCGTTTTGCTTCGTTATGAAAAGATTACCTGGCATTACCGTGACGGTAATGTTATTCATTCGGATGACTGGGATTATCGGTTAGGGGCATAGAAAACGGCTGGTAAAATTCTTTCATAGCCCCCGCCACAGCACCCACCCACCAAACCCCATCAGCACCACGCCCGCCGTGCGTTCAATCCACCCGAGCGCACGGCTGAGCTTCTGTTGCACCGCTCGCAAGCCTATAAGCGATACCAGCGCCAGATCCCACACCAGCACCACCATCACCATCCAGACGCCGCAGGTTGCCTGCTGAAGCAGCGTGACGTCTGGCCCCAGTAACGCCGTCATCAGCGCCAGATAGAACAGCGCGTTCTTCGGATTAAGCAGTGCCGAGCCGAGCCCCAGCAGGATTTGCTTACGCAATGCGGGAAGCCGCTGATGAGTTTCATTCAGCGCCAGCGTCTGCGGTCGGCTGCGCACCAGGTGCGAGCCAATCCACAGCAGGTACAGCGCCCCGGACAGTTCGATTAGCGTAAACAGCCACGTAAACTGGCGCAGGGCGCTCCAGCCGACAATCACCAGAACAATATAGAGCGCGTTACCCGCGGCGATGCCGAGGCACAGCCCGGCGCTGCCGCGCAGTCGGTAGCGCGCCGCGTAGCCCACAAGCAAGAAGAAATCCGGGCCCGGGCTTAACAGCGCAACAAAATGCGCCAGCGCCAGGGCGAGAAAAGCGGAAGGGAAGAACAGTTCCATAGTGACCTCATAGCCGTAACTGAGATCACCTTACGGTGTTACGTATCCTGATTATTGTCTGATATTGATCGTCCTGTGGCGTACTGGCGCGGCGTAGCGGCGCTATAGCGAACGAAGGTCTTATGGAAATGGCTCTGATCGGCAAACCCACTCTGGTAGCTTACGTCGGCAATATCATCCCCGGCGCGCAGCCGTGCTTTGGCGTATTCCACGCGGGAGATATTAAGGAAGCTGGCTGGCGTCAGCCCGGTGTCCTGCCGGAAGGTACGAATCAGCGTCTCCTTGCGTAGCGAGAAGCGTTGAGCAAGTTCATCAAGCGAAGGCGGTGCAGCCAGATCGGCAAGAAGTGCCTGCTGAATATGCTGGCTGGTTGAACGCAGCGCATCAGGGTTATCCGCACGGTGGGGAAGGGCAGAAAGCAGCCTGTCCACGGATGCAGGCGACATTGTCTCAACAATATCAAGGAAGTGCTTGAAGAACGTAGCGTTACGGATCACCTGGAGCGCCAGAGGACGATCGGTGTCGATATAGAGCATATGGTAGCTGCGCGCTTGCCCGGCGATGGGGTTGCAGCTGTGCGGCGCATAAGCCGGGATCACAATCAGATCCCCGGGATGAAGGATGTACTCCCTGTCATGGCACACGCAGCAGGTCTGGCCTTCCACAATCGCGCCAATAGAGAGTTGGGGATGACAATGACGTTTGTAGGCCTGCGTGCTCTGCCATGTGCTGCGCAGCTCAAGGCCTGAGGCGCGGTGAAAAGTCTGGAGGATGTGTCGGGTATCGGTCATGGGAACTCCTTCTGGACATTTTTTATACCACGTCAGGGAACCGTCTGGCAGCGCTTCATTAGGAACCGTCCGGATATACCCAACTTTACGTCCATAGCCAGTCATGTTGACTACCCTTAATACCCTAAGCGGTAAAACATGGAGATTCGATATGGCTTATCAGACAGTAAATCCTGCCACTAACCAGCTCATCAAAGAATACCCCTCACATACCGACGCGGATATTGAAGCGGCCCTGAAGGCGGCTGATGCGCTTTACCATTCTGACTGGGCGAAAGGCGACATCAACCAGCGTCTCCCGGTGTTGCATAAGCTTGCCGACCTGATCGACGAGCGCGTGGACGATCTGGCGAAAATTGCCAGTCAGGAGATGGGTAAGCTCATCGAGCAGAGCCGCGGCGAGGTGAAGCTGTGCGCACAAATCGCCCGCTACTACGCCGACAACGCGAAGCAGTTCCTGGCGCCGGTGAAGTATCCCTCTGAACTTGGGGAAGCGTGGGTGGAGCATCACCCCATCGGCGTACTGATGGCCGTTGAGCCGTGGAACTTCCCGTACTACCAGCTGATGCGCGTTCTGGCGCCGAACCTGGCGGCGGGGAACCCGGTCATCGCCAAACACGCCAGCATTGTACCGCACTGCGCTGAGACCTTTGCCCATCTGGTACGCGAGGCGGGTGCGCCGGAAGGGGCGTGGACCAACCTGTTTATCTCGTCCGATCAGGTGGCGAACATCATCGCTGACGATCGCGTCCAGGGTGCCGCGCTGACCGGTTCCGAAAAAGCCGGTAGCGTCGTGGCCGCACAGGCGGCGAAGCACATCAAGAAATCCACGCTGGAATTGGGCGGTAACGACGTCTTCGTGGTACTAGATGACGCCGACCTCGAAAAAGCGGTGAAGACGGGGGTCAGTGCGCGCCTCAACAACGCCGGGCAGGTCTGTACCGCGGCGAAGCGCTTTATCCTGCATGAAAAGATTGCGGATGCCTTCCTGAGCAAATTCACCGAGGCGTTTAAGCAGGTGAAGATTGGCGATCCGCTGGACGAAAGCACCACGCTGGGACCGCTGTCGTCTAAAGACGCGCTGGAAACGCTGACCAAGCAGGTTAACGAGGCGGTGAAAAACGGTGCGACGCTGCACTATGGCGGTAAACCTGTTCAGCGTGACGGCAGCTTCTTCGAGCCGACGATTCTGACGAATATCTCTCGCGACAACCCGGCGTATTTCGAGGAGTTCTTCGGTCCGGTGGCCCAGATGTATGTGGTGAAAAACGACGACGAGGCCGTCGCCCTGGCGAACGATTCACACTATGGCCTGGGTGGGGCGGTATTCAGTCAGGATATCGAGCGCGCGAAGAAAATGGCGTCGCGGATTGAGACCGGGATGGTGTACATCAACTGGCTCACCGACACCGCGCCAGAGCTGCCGTTCGGCGGCGTGAAGCGCTCCGGTTATGGACGCGAGCTGTCGGATCTGGGGATCAAAGAGTTTGTGAACCAGAAGCTGGTGGTGGTGCGTAAGTAACGTCATCGCCTTTCTTGCCGGGTGGCGCTGCGCTTACCCGGCCTACAAAACCCGTAGGCCCGTGCAAGC
>NZ_JTLF01000038.1:0-421 GCF_000798855.1 Enterobacter sp. ZOR0014
GAAAATGGAAAGTGGTTTATTCATTATGCAACCTGATACAGTTCTAGCTGGTGGAATTACACTCGTAGCTCCTGTTATTCCTAATGTGACTACTGCTACAAAGGGTCATAATGACGGAAGAATCGTAGTGCCTGCCACTTTGAAAGATTCTAATGGTGGAACTGTAAAAGTAACATCAGTGATTAATGACGCAAATGGAAAAGTAGCAACAAACGGACAACTTGCTCCAGGTGCCTATAACGTAAAGTTCTCCGCTGAGGGTTATAAAGATGTTACCGCAGGAGTTTCAGTAACTGACCATTCATAAGACTAAAAATAGATTAAGTAAAGGAATATAAAATAAAATGGCAAAACAATTGAGTACAGCACGTAAATTTAAAATGATTACAGGTAAAGACCTTTTCCAACAACAAAAATGTTC
>NZ_JTLF01000126.1:0-277 GCF_000798855.1 Enterobacter sp. ZOR0014
GAACATCATTGTCAGAAGTTGACTTTAACGAGTTCTTACTTAACGCTGTTGAATGTGGTTTGATTAATCTTGATACAGCTTTAATTTTTAAGGGAGAATAAAGAAATGAATAAAGAGCATATTTTAGCACAAAAAGAAGTATTGACTCCGATTGAATATGAACACTATGTTAAGCACTTATTTGATATTGGAGAAATTACTAAAGAGCTTTATATTGAATTGAGTTCTGATTTATGAGCAAAGCCTTAGCTATTGACTTTAGCACCTCTAATACTGG
>NZ_JTLF01000083.1:0-39273 GCF_000798855.1 Enterobacter sp. ZOR0014
GCGCTTTTTTTAGTCGGTGGGACTGTTACCCGTAAACAACCGGCCATCGCGGACCAACTCCCGCGGATAACTATTTTTCAGCCGCGAGCCGACCTTTTTCGCCAGACCCAACGGGAAGCCCTGATACGTCACAATAACCTCATCCTGAGACGGGGTGGTTTCCGGGTAAACGTCGCGACCACGATACCACTCTTCGGCTTCCTGATGCGTCAGTTCAAACGTTTTATCGCTGTCCGCCAGGGCGATGACCGCTTCGTGCTGCCAGCGGTACCCTTTATTATGCACTTCCGCCAGGCGGATCCCGATACGTGAAAAACGGACTCTACCAATAAGCGGCTCAATGGGTGCCGGGAACAGCCATATCTCTTTATCACGCATCCAGAGGTGCAGATTCTCATCCCAGATCAGCCCAACCTTGTTGGCGGCGGCTTTAAGTTGCACAGCATCGCGGCCTTTCAGCGGGGCGAACGGGAAATTGCCGACCTTAAATTTCGGGGCTGGCAGGGGAGCCACCGCCTGAGTTTTGCGCAGACGAGCCACAAAGAACCCTTCGCAGTCGTAAATCTGCGGGAACACGTGCAGGAAACCTTCCGGCGTGACGGCCTCATCTGCCGTGGCAAACAGACCGTTAAGTGGCAGGAACTCAACGGCATCCGGGTATTGCGCTTTCAACCACAGACAGACGTCTTCGTTTTCATCGCGGTTGAGGGTACAGGTGGAGTACACCAGCGTGCCGCCGGGGCGCAGGGCGTGAAAGGCGCTGTCGATCAGTTCGCGCTGCGTGGCAGCGATCTCAAGATTGCTTTCCACAGACCAGTTCTTTAACGCATCGGGATCTTTACGCACCACCCCCTCGCCGGAGCAGGGGGCGTCGAGCAGAATGGCATCGAACGCTTCCGGCAAGGCGGCGCCAAACACGCGTCCGTCAAAATGCGTCAGGGCGACATTCTGGATACCGCAGCGGCTGATGTTGGCATGCAAGACTTTCACGCGGCTGGCGGAAAATTCGTTAGCAAGAATCGCCCCGTGATTACCCATCCGGGCGGCAATTTGTGTTGTTTTCGAGCCGGGCGCGGCGGCAACGTCCATCACGCGTTCAGGTGCGTTGCCTTCTGCGAACAGGGCGGCAACCGGCAGCATCGAACTGGCTTCCTGAATATAAAACAGACCGCTCAGATGTTCTGCGGTACTTCCCAGCGGCACGGCATCTTCGTCATCGCGCTCGATCCAAAACCCCTCTGCACACCAGGGCACCGGCGTAAGCTGCCAGTTGTAGGGGGAAACCAGCGTCAGAAAATCATCGACGCTGATTTTCAGCGTGTTGACGCGAATGCTCCGGCGTAACGGACGCTGGCAGGCGGCGATAAAATCATCTAACGACAGGTGAGAGGGAAGCGCCTCGCGCATTTGCGCAAGGAATTGTTCAGGAAGAAATACGGAGTTTTGAGCCACGTGCACACCACAGGGAAAAGTTCAGGTCCGCAGTGTAACATAAAGGCTCCGGCGCGTTGACACCGGAGCCTTTCAGATTAACGCGGCAGAGCCGTTCCCCATTCACGCCACTCTTTCGGTTCGCTTTCGAGCAGCAGGAAGTGTTTCCCCGACTGCGCTTTTGGCGCCAGTGGCGTGCCAGGCGGGGTGGCAAACGCAATACCGCCACGGATGAACTGGTTGAAGGTACCGGTTTTCACCACGCCCCCCGTCAGGCCGAAGTCCAGCGAGTAGCCAGATGCCAGCCAGAATACCGAGTTATTTCGTACCAGGTGCTGGTAACGGTCGCTGATACGTAACGCCACCATCACACGATCGGAGAGCGTTCCAAGCGTCAGACCCGTTACCGTACCCACCTCAATACCGCGGAACAGAACCGGCGTGCCGATGCCAAGTGAGCCTGCTTCCGGGACTTCCACCACAATGCTCAGGCCACCGAGGTAGCGCGAATCGGTGATGGTGGCTTCCTGCAGTTCGAAATCACGCCGTGCATTGCCCTGGCCGGGTTCGACGTTGATATAGGGCTGCAGAATAGTGTCGAGATGTTCAACGCCTGCGGCCGAAATCTGCGGCGTCACCACCGAGAAGCGGGAACCGGTGCGGGCGAAGGTCTGCACATATTCCGGGTAGAGCACCGCGGTGGCCTGTACCTCGTTGCGGGAGGTGATCAGCGTCAGCTTCTGGATCTGGCCGATATCAATGCCCAGGTAGCGAATCGGCATGCCTTCCGCCAGCTTACCGGCATCAAACGCATGCAGGGTAATCTGCCCACCCACGGCACGCGCGGCGGTTTCGGACGGGAAGAGAATACGCTTATCGCCCTTACGCAGGTTTGCGCCTGCACCGCTGAGGTTATCGAAGCTAATGGCGCCGCGCAGTGCGCGTGAGAGCGGGGAGGCCTGCACGGTCAGCCCGTTACCGTTAAGCTGAACTTTCGCGCCGCCTTCGGCCCAGAAGACGCTGTTTGGCGTCAGCAGCTTGCGATACTCCGGCTTGATATGCAGTTCGATATCAAACGCGTCCGCACGCGGGCGAACGGCGATCACTTCCCCGACTTCAAACTTGCGATACAGCACCACAGAACCTGCCTGGACGTCCGGTAGCGTCTCGGCGCTCAAGGTCAGCGTGGTCGTCGGCAGATCGCTCAGGCTGTTTTCAATCGCTTTGTCCAGGTTGGCATACAGCGGGTAATTTTCGCGGATGGGGCCTTTATCGCCCGGCAAAATGCGAATGCCGCCGTTAACCCATTCGCTGGCACTGGCACCAAGGAACTCTACGCCGTCCAGGCCTACCTTCACATCGACGCGGCTGTTAACCACGAATTTACTGTCGCCATGGACGAGGTTGCTGTATTGCGGATCGATCGCTACCGAGAAGCTCACGCCGTTTTCGGAAAGCGTTCGCTCCAGAACCTGACCCACCTGGACACCGTGGAGGATCAGCGGCTGACCGGCTTCAATACCATAACTTTCGGGGGCATTTAGCGTAACCGTCACAACGCCCGGTTTTTGCAGCAGGGCTTTATCCGCCGGGGCGATCACGAAGTTGTTGCTTGGCTTTCCTTCTCCGGGGATCAGTTCAAATGTGTTGCCGGTCAGCAAAGTGCTGAGACTGGCATCGTTCAGAGAGAGCTTCGGACTGCGCATCTCGATACGCGTTTTCTCGCGCAGGAGATCGACCACGCTGGGGTCGACGGTCATTTCGCCCGTCACCGAGCCGCCAGGGTTGAGCGTCATTTTGGTGAGCTGACCTACCTGCAGACCCTGATACATCAGCGGTGTTGATCCGGCTTTCAGACCTTTCGCATCGGGCAGAACAAGTTTGACGATCACCCCTCGCTGGCTGTGCGCCAAATCAGCGTACAACCCGAACGTATCATCGGCAGCAGCAGGGCTGGAGTTCTCCGGGGAGTCAAAGGCAATCGCCCCGTTTACCAGTGCGGCCAGGCTCTCCAGCTTCACTTTAGCACCGCTCAGGCTGAGGTCGGCATCTACGCCAGACACGTTCCAGAAGCGGCTGCCTTTTTTCACCAGGTTGGTGAATCGGCGTTCGATCAGCACATCGATGGTCACGCCCTGTTTGTTCGGATTGATGGCGTAATCGTAAACGCGACCCACCGGAATTTTTCGGAAATAGACCAGCGAGCCACTGTTCAGTGAGCCGAGATCCGGCGCCTGCAGATGGATCATCAGATCGCCGTTATTGAGACGATATTTTGGCTGCGTATCCAGCGCGACAAAGTGATCCTGCGGTTCGCCCTTGCCTGGCATCATACCGATGTAGTTACCGCCAACCAGCGCATCCAGCCCCGAGACACCCGCCAGAGACGCCTTCGGCGTGACCAGCCAGAACTGCGTTTCGCTGCGCAGCGCGTCCTGCATGTCCGATTTAATGCTGACCCGCACCTGAATTTTGTTCAGCCCTTTTCCGAGTGAGATGTCCTGAACCGTACCGACTTCAACCCCCTGAAAACGAACGGGGGTTCGTCCGGCGACGATGCCGTCGGCGGTCTGGAAATCAATGGTGACGGTACTTCCGCGATCTTCATAGCTCGTCCAGATAAGCCAGCCTGCAATCATCAGGGCGATGACAGGCAGCAACCAGAATGGCGAAATGCGGCGTTTAGTTTTAATTCTCGCTTCAGTCGGCGAAGCGGGGGTTTCCTGACTCATGTGCATCCCAAAGTAAGCGGCTATCCAGCCATTCCACAGCAAGAATAGTCAATATCACCGCAGAGCCGAAATAAAAAGCTGCGGGTCCCATAGTAAAAGCAAGTAACTGGTCGCGATTTATTAGCGACATCATCAGCGAAATCACAAACAGATCCAACATGGACCAGCGGCCAATCCAGGTGACAAATCGCAGAAGCAGTATTCGGGTTCGTAATCCTTGTTCACACTTAAAGTGAATGCTGATGAGCAGGGTGAACATCACCACGACTTTGGTAAAAGGAACCAGGATACTGGCGATAAAGACGATGGCCGCCACCCCAACGTTGCTGTGCGCCAGGGAGATAATGCCGGAGAGGATTGTATCCTCCTGACGGGCACCATTCACGTAAATGATGGAAATCGGCAGCATATTGGCGGGGATCAAGAACACCAGGGAGGCAATCAGCGCCGCCCAGCATTTTTGCAGACTGTTATTGCGTCGATGCAGCAAGGGTATGTGGCAGCGCGGACAGCGCCCACGGGGATCGGGCAACCCGGTGTAATGGCATCCCAGACAGACGCGGAGATTCTCATCCGGACGGGTGGCAGGGCGCTGAGGGTAAAAACGCTCCCAGAGTTGCTCAACGTTCAGGTGGATCAGCGTCAGGATGCTGAGCAGCACCAGGCAGATAAAGGCAAAAAGCCCGACGCCCGGCTGCAGAAAAGCATAATCCTGCACTTTAATTGATGCCACGCCCACACCGACCAGATAGATATCCAGCATCACCCACTCTTTGAGTTTATCCAGCATCAGCAGCACCGGGCGAAGATTCATCCCCAGGATGTTGCCAAACCACAGATAGGCAATGGCTGCAACCAGCACCAGTGGCGCGCCAATGGCGCAAAACAGCACCATGGCAGCGGTAATCGGATCGCCCTGGCGGGTCATCTGCCAGATCCCCTGCAGCACGTTGGCATCAATGCGTACGCCAAGCAGGTAGAGCTTCAGCAGGGGCTCGGTCCAGGCGAAGGGCATCAGCAGCAGCATGGTGACGGCCATGGCGGCCAGACGGGTTAACGACCAGTCTCGGCCGTCACGAATTTTCGCGTCACATCGGGGGCAAAAGGCACTTTGGTGCGATTTCATCTTCGGCAACATAAAAAGCGTATCGCACTGGGGGCAACGCTGATAATGTGCACGAGGCAAAGCGTCTCTTACCGTATGGACCGTTATCTTTTTTGTCGGCGTAATTTTGGTTGTTTTTAAGGCCATCAGCTGCGCACAAATAAGTATTGTTGAACGTTATATTAACTCATGAACGGATTCATCTTGAGCATGAGCGCATTTAATGCTTATTTTAATAGGCTATGCGGTAATTTTGTAAGACAACTAAGTGATTGAATAATGAACAAAACAGAATTCTACGCGGATCTGAACCGCGATTTTAAGGCATTGATGGCGGGTGAGACCAGCTTCTTAGCCACTCTGGCAAATACTAGCGCATTGTTGTTCGAACGTCTCTCTGACGTGAACTGGGCTGGCTTTTACCTCCTGGAAGGTGACACGCTGGTACTTGGCCCGTTCCAGGGCAAACTGGCTTGCGTGCGTATTCCGGTCGGGCGCGGTGTATGCGGTACTGCGGTGGCCGAGAATCAGGTACAGCGTGTGGAAGATGTTCATGCGTTTGACGGGCATATCGCCTGTGATGCCGCCAGTAATTCTGAGATCGTACTGCCGCTGGTCGTAAGAAATCAGATTATTGGCGTTTTGGATATCGACAGCACCGTCTTCAGTCGCTTCACAACCGAGGACGAGCAAGGGCTGCGCGAGCTGGTGGCGAATCTGGAAAACGTCCTTGCCGGCACCGATTATCAAAAATTCTTTGCGAGCGTCGCAGGATAATCAACGGATAACGTAGCATTTACTGATAGCGTCATTATAATGACGCCTGTTCATGCCTGCGCTTGTTGGCAACGTCCGTTGTAATCAGGAAATTTCATGGAAAATCAACCTAAGTTGAATAGCAGTAAAGAAGTTATCGCATTTCTGGCCGAGCGTTTCCCGCAGTGCTTCAGCGCGGAAGGTGAAGCTCGTCCCCTGAAAGTCGGTATTTTTCAGGATCTGGTAGCGCGCGTTGAGGGGGAAATGAACCTCAGCAAAACTCAGTTGCGTTCTGCCTTACGTCTTTATACTTCGAGCTGGCGTTACCTGTACGGTATCAAACCGGGCGCGACTCGCGTGGATCTCGACGGCAACCCTTGTGGTGAGCTGGACGAGCAGCACGTTGAACACGCACGCAAGCAGCTTGAAGAAGCCAAAGCACGCGTTCAGGCACAACGTGCAGAACAGCAAGCGAAAAAACGCGAAGCCGCAGCGGCAAACGGCCAGGAAGAAGCGCCTCGTCGTGAGCGTAAACCGCGCCCTGCGCCGCGTCGTCACGATAATAACGATCGCAAACCGCGTGCAGACAAACCAGCAGCCAAAGCCCCACGTGCGCCTCGTGAAGAGCCGCGCCATACCCCGGTTTCTGACATCAACGCGCTGAGCGTGGGTCAGGCGCTGAAGGTCAAAGCGGGCAACAATGCTATGGACGCCACCGTACTGGAAATCACCAAAGATGGCGTTCGTGTACAGCTGACTTCTGGTATGTCAATGATTGTACGCGCAGAACACTTGTTGTTCTGAAACGGAGGCCAAGCCTGGCATGAACACTTTTTTTAAGCTCACCGCGCTGGCGGGTCTGTTTGCTATAACAGGCCATGCTTTCGCAGTGGACGATATCACGCGTGTTGATCAAATTCCGGTACTCAAGGAAGAGACGCAGCACGCGACGGTGAGCGAGCGCGTGACGTCTCGTTTCACCCGCTCGCACTATCGTCAGTTCGATCTCGATCAGGCCTTTTCGGCCAAAATCTTTGACCGCTATCTGAACTTGCTGGATTACAGCCATAACGTTTTGCTCGCCAGTGATGTCGAGCAGTTCGCTAAGCGCAAATCCGAGGTGGGTGATGAGTTGCGGTCAGGCAAGCTGGATCTTTTCTACGACCTCTACAACCTGTCGCAAAAGCGCCGCTTTGAACGCTATCAGTACGCCCTGAAAGTGCTCGAACGTCCGATGGACTTCACCGGCAACGACAATTTTAATCTTGATCGCAGCAAAGCGCCGTGGCCGAAAGATGAAGCCGAGTTGAATGCGCTGTGGGACGGAAAGGTCAAATACGACGAACTGAGTCTCAAGCTGACCGGCAAAGATGAAAAAGAGATCCGTGACACGCTGACGCGTCGTTACAAATTTGCCATTCGTCGTCTGGCGCAGACCAACAGTGAGGATGTCTTCTCTCTGGCAATGACGGCCTTTGCGCACGAAATCGATCCGCACACCAACTATCTCTCCCCGCGCAACACCGAACAGTTCAATACCGAAATGAGCCTGTCTCTGGAAGGTATCGGTGCGGTACTGCAGATGGACGATGATTACACCGTGATCAATTCCATGGTGGCGGGTGGCCCGGCCTCCAAAAGCAAAGCGATCAGCGTAGGTGACCGCATTGTTGGGGTCGGACAAACCGGTAAAGGCATGGTCGATGTCATTGGCTGGCGTCTTGACGACGTGGTTGCGCTGATTAAAGGTCCGAAAGGCAGCAAAGTTCGTCTGGAAATTCTGCCAGCGGGTAAAGGCACTAAAACCCGTATCGTTACCCTGACCCGTGAGCGTATCCGTCTGGAAGACCGCGCGGTGAAAATGTCGGTGAAAACCGTGGGTAAAGAGAAGGTGGGTGTCCTGGATATCCCTGGCTTCTACGTAGGGCTGACCGACGATGTGAAGGTTCAGCTGCAGAAACTTGAGAAACAGAACGTCAGCAGCGTCATCATTGACCTGCGCAGCAACGGCGGTGGTGCGCTGACAGAAGCGGTATCGCTCTCTGGCCTCTTCATCCCGTCTGGCCCTGTGGTTCAGGTGCGTGATAACAACGGTAAAGTCCGTGAAGATGCCGACAACGATGGTGTGGTCTACTACAAAGGCCCGCTGGTCGTGCTGGTCGACCGCTTCAGTGCGTCTGCGTCTGAGATCTTTGCCGCGGCAATGCAGGACTACGGCCGTGCGCTGATCGTGGGTGAGCCAACCTTTGGTAAAGGCACCGTTCAGCAGTATCGATCGCTGAACCGTATCTACGATCAGATGCTGCGTCCGGAATGGCCTGCGCTGGGTTCAGTGCAGTACACCATTCAGAAGTTCTACCGCGTCAACGGCGGCAGTACGCAGCGTAAAGGCGTCACGCCGGATATCATGATGCCGACAGGAACGGAAGAGACCGAAACGGGCGAGAAGTTTGAAGATAACGCGTTACCGTGGGACAGCATCAATGCTGCGACCTACGTGAAAGCGGGTGATATGACGCAATTTGGCCCTGAACTGCTGAAAGCGCATAACGACCGCATCGCGAAAGATCCGGAATTCCAGTACATCATGAAGGACATTGCGCGTTTCAATGCCCTGAAGGATAAACGGAATATTGTTTCTCTGAACTACGCCCAGCGTGAGAAAGAGAACAACGAAGACGATGCCACGCGTCTGGCCCGTATCAACGACCGCTTCAAGCGTGAAGGTAAGCCTCTGCTCAAGAAACTGGACGATCTGCCAAAAGATTACCAGGAGCCGGATCCTTACCTGGACGAGACGGTGCATATCGCCCTCGACCTGGCGAATCTGGAAAAAGATAAGCCTGCTGAGCAACCCGCTCCGGCGAAATAATCCCCCAACAGGCACAAGAAATTGTGCCTGTTTCTTTTTGTTCCGCATCCTTCCGTCAGGCAGATTTCCAATTGTGTAAAGTTGTGTCTTTCTGGTGACTTACGCCCTCCGGATGCTTGAAAATAGCCGCAATACCCATACGATGTGGGTAATCGCATAGTGCGCTTTGTTAAACTGAGGTTAAAAGAAAATTATGATGCGAATCGCGCTCTTCCTGCTCACCAACCTGGCGGTGATGGTGGTTTTCGGGCTCGTGCTAAGCCTGACAGGAATTCAGTCGAGCAGCGTTCAGGGTCTGTTGATTATGGCGCTGCTGTTTGGTTTTGGTGGCTCGTTCATTTCCCTGCTGATGTCAAAGTGGATGGCGCTGAAATCCGTCGGCGGTGAGGTGATTGAGCAGCCGCGTAACGATATGGAACAGTGGCTGATGAATACGGTGGCTCAGCAATCCCGTCAGGCCGGGATCGCCATGCCGCAGGTGGCCATTTATCATGCGCCCGATATTAACGCGTTTGCTACGGGTGCCCGTCGTGATGCATCGCTGGTTGCTGTCAGCACCGGGTTGCTGCAAAACATGAGCCGTGACGAAGCCGAAGCGGTCATCGCTCACGAAATCAGCCATATTGCCAACGGCGACATGGTGACCATGACGCTGATTCAGGGCGTGGTGAACACCTTCGTTATCTTTATCTCCCGTATCCTGGCGCAGATTGCGGCGGGCTTTATGGGCGGCAACCGTGATGAAGGTGAAGAGAGCAACGGTAACCCGCTGATCTACTTCGCCGTGTCGATGGTGCTGGAACTGGTGTTCGGTATTCTGGCGAGTATTATCACCATGTGGTTCTCGCGCCACCGTGAATTCCACGCGGATGCCGGCTCTGCGAAACTGGTGGGACGCGAGAAGATGATTGCTGCCCTGCAGCGCCTGAAAACCAGTTACGAGCCGCAGGAAGCGAACAGCATGATGGCCTTCTGCATCAACGGTAAATCAAAGTCGCTCAGTGAGCTGTTTATGTCTCACCCGCCGCTGGATAAACGTATTGAAGCTCTGCGCAGTGGGGAATACCTGAAGTAACGCGAAGCGTCACAATAAGCCGGGCAGGCGTATTCACCGCCCGGCTTTTTTTATGCCTGAACCCTGGGCTGGGTAACGCGCAGACCGCTGACGATGGCCGCGAGGGTGGCAAGCGCGCCGGCGGTGAGCAGCGCAACGTGGTTACAGTTTTGCCCGGCAAGGTTAAACATCAGGGCAACCAGCGCCGCGCCGCTGCTTTGCCCCATAAGGCGCGCAGTTCCCAACATCCCGCTGGCGCCGCCACTGCGGTGACGGGGGGCAGAGGTGATGATGGTGTGATTATTGGGGGACTGAAACAGGCCGAACCCCGCACCACAGAGGATCATGCGCCAGACGATGTCCAGATCGCTGGGTGATGACGGTAACAGTGCCAGCGCGAAAAGGCCGGTTGCCATGACGGCCAGTCCCACCGCACCCAACAAACCGGCATGGATACGTTCAATTAAGTAACCCGCCAGCGGCGCCATCACCATCGTCGCCAGTGGCCAGGGCGTTAGCAGCAGCCCGGTCTCCACCTCCGAACGTCCTACCACGCTTTGCAGAAAGAAGGGCAGAGAAACCAGCGCCAGCATCTGAGCGCAGAACGAGCAAATGGACGTACAGATGGAGAGCGAAAAGAGGGGGATACGCAGCAGATCTACCGGCAGCAAAGGAACGGGCAGGGCGAGCTGACGGCGAACAAAGAAGAATCCTGTTACCAGCAGGGCGATAAGCTCGATGCCGGTAAGCGCCATGGATTGCCCCTGAGCAAAGCCGCTCAGGGCTGTAATCAGCAGACCAAAGGTCAGTGCATTCATCACTGCGCTGGGGACGTCAAAACGCGGCATGGTACTTTTGGGGCCGTTAGCAGGAAGAAAACGCAGGGCAAAGAAGATAGCCACGATACCCAGCGGCACGTTTATGGCAAAGAGCCATTGCCATGAGGCGACAGAAAGTATGGCTGCTGCAATTGTTGGTCCGGCGGCGGAGGAAACCGCGACAATAAACGAGTTTATCCCCATCCCGCGTCCAAGGTGACGTTGCGGATAGATCAAGCGGATCAATGCCGTATTTACACTCATCAGCGCCGCACCGCCAAAGCCCTGCGCTATGCGCGCCAGCGTCAGCGTGTGCAATGAGTCAGACAGGGCGCATAACAGCGAGGTAAAGGTGAACACCACCAGGCCGCACTGATAGACCCGACGGTGGCCGAACATGTCGCCGAGGAAAGAGAAGGAGAGCAGGGAAATCACAATCGCAATCTGATAGGCGTTAACAATCCATATCGAGCTGGCCGGGGAGGCCTGCAGGTCGCTGGCGATAGTGGGCAGGGCAACGTTCGCAATCGCGCCATCGAGGACGGCCATTGAGATCCCAATAATAATCGTAGCAATGGCGCCATACCGCAGGGGCAAAGGCAGACCATCGGAAAGGTTCTTTTCCATCGGGGATAAAAAGCTCAGGGTGAAATTATTCTCAGGGTAACGATTTTAGCACTGTTAACGCCGTTATATGTCGCAGATTTGTAACGAAACAAACGCGCATTGATTGCAGGTAACATCACAGGAATTTATAATAAAAACCGGTTCTGATTTTTATAAAACACTCTCTATGAGGTGGTAAATGGCAATTGCGGATTTGGATAAACAGCCAGATTCTGTTTCTTCCGTGCTGAAGGTGTTTGGCATCTTACAGGCGCTCGGAGAAGAGCGTGAAATTGGTATTACAGAGTTGTCGCAGCGTGTGATGATGTCGAAAAGCACCGTTTACCGCTTTTTGCAAACCATGAAGTCACTGGGTTATGTAGCGCAGGAAGGAGAGTCTGAAAAATACTCTCTGACGCTAAAGCTGTTCGAACTGGGTGCCCGGGCGCTGCAAAACGTTGATTTGATCCGCAGCGCGGACATTCAGATGCGTGAGATCTCCCGTCTGACCAAAGAGACCATCCACCTGGGTGCACTGGATGAAGACAGCATTGTTTACATCCATAAAATCGACTCCATGTACAACCTGCGTATGTATTCGCGCATTGGCCGCCGCAACCCGCTTTATAGCACGGCAATTGGCAAGGTTCTGCTGGCGTGGCGCGATCGCGAAGAGGTGAAGCAGATCCTTGATGGTGTGGAATATAAACGCAGTACGGAACGAACCATTACCAATACTGATGAACTGTTAACGGTACTCGACAAGGTGCGTGAACAAGGATACGGCGAAGATAACGAAGAGCAGGAAGAAGGGCTGCGCTGCATCGGCGTTCCGGTGTTTGACCGTTTTGGCGTGGTGATCGCGGGTTTAAGTATCTCTTTCCCAACCCTGCGCTTCTCAGAAGAGCGTCTGCACGAGTATGTAGCTATTCTGCACACTGCCGCGCGTAAGATTTCCGAGCAGATGGGCTATCATGACTATCCCTTTTAACGCGTTTTAGCATAAAAAAACGCCGCATCTTCTGCGGCGTTTTTCGTCAGTGGTTAACCAGGCCAGTTAGCCATTATCAACCACGACGGACATCTTTCTCAGTATCGGGCAGTTGGTTAAACCAATGATGCCGCTATCAGAATGGAGATACTGCGCCGTGCTTACGCCTTGTGCTGTTACGTACTTACACTGAATACCTAAGCCTGCTGCATTTTCGGTGCTTCCCACAAGCACACCGTAGCCGGTTAACAAAAGTCCAATCCAGAGTATCGCCAGTACTAAAATCGTTCGAATGATTACGCGCATTGTTACCTCTTTTATCGTTGTTATCATGAGGCTAGCCTAAACGGTTTACGTAATGAAACAAGTGCAGGATTCTGAAAAAGACCTGATGTTGGTACAGTTAGTCCTTGTTTAAGGTCACCGTGATAACCTGGTTGTATCAGGTCTTTAGACGGAGTGTGGAGTGAAAAAAATACGCTGGGTGATTCTGATTGTCGTACTGATAGCGTGCGTGGTGTTATGGACGCAGACGATCAATGTGATGTGCGATCAGGATGTACAGTTTTTTAGCGGCGTTTGCGCAATCAATAAGTTTATCCCGTGGTAGCACGCATTTTTTCTTAAGGTGATTTCCTTCCTTCGCACCAGTGGTAAAATAGGCGTTTTTATTGAGGTGGTGAAATGGGTGAGTTACTGAACTCAGGGTTGCTGAATGTAGCATCCCTGATGATCTCTTTGGTTGTTCTGCTGGTGGGTCTGGTCATTTGGTTTTTCGTGAACCGTGCCAGTTCCCGTACAAACGAGCAGATTGAACTGCTGGAAGCGCTGCTCGATCAGCAAAAGCGTCAGAATGCGCTGCTGCGTCGTCTGTGCGAGGCTAACGAACCGGAAGGGAAAGACGAGTCAAAAGAGGCTGTCGCTGAAAACAACCAGGATCAGGACGATTTTATCCGTCTGGTGGCTGAGCGCTGATTGCCGTGTCCCGGGAGGGACTGTGGTCTGGTTCAGTCCAGGTGTAATCCCTCCCTGAAAACGCGTTAAGTGGTAAGGCAGATAATTTAGCACCAGTTAATAGTACTTTCAGGATACTGAAAACTGGCGATTATTTATCCTTATAAACGAAGCGATGAATTGTTGCATATATTCTGTATGTATCTACGCTCAAAAATGTTTTATTTTTATCGAAACGTTTTGCTTGCCTTGTTTTGATGCAGCGTCATAAAAATTTCATTATTTTGGTGCATAACCCTCCTTATTACCTGCTGCATTTTAATACAGTTCGGTGCGGATTATTAACATTGGGTTTTTCCTGAAACAATACGCCCCCGTTGCAATGATTTAAGCATAAGTTTTCACAATTTGTTCTAACTCAATCAATTCCGAAGATTTCTTTTCACGGTTGCTGGACGCATTGTAATGATTGAGCTATGTTAAAAAAGTCTTAGATTACAGTGCTTGCGAAAGCACCGTAGAGCCTGTGTAAGAGCGTTAAGCTGTCTGTGTGTATCGCGCATAATTGTGCAAATCCTTACAGACAGTGTTCGAATTTGTGCGGCGGATCGAGACATGTTTAAAAATGGCTTGCCATATTAAACATAGTGTGTGATAACACGTTTTGGGTCAAACGAGGTACAGTTCTGTTTATGTGTGGCATTTTCAGTAAAGAAGTCCTGAGTAAACACGTTGTCGTTGAATACCGCTTCTCTGCCGAACCTTATATTAGTGCCTCATGCAGTAATGTCTCAGTTTTATCTCAGTCAATGCCTGCGGGCTAAGAAAACACTCTAAGGAATTTTGCAAATGGCAAAGATTAAAGGTCAAGTTAAGTGGTTCAACGAGTCTAAAGGTTTTGGTTTCATTACTCCTGCTGACGGCAGCAAAGACGTGTTCGTACACTTCTCTGCAATCCAGGGTAACGGCTTCAAAACTCTGGCTGAAGGCCAGAACGTTGAGTTCGAAATTCAGGACGGCCAGAAAGGCCCAGCTGCAGTTAACGTAACTGCTATCTGATCGAACCGCTGCTGACTGAAGCGCGTAGCACTTCAATCTCAGACATAAAGCCTCGCACAATGCGGGGCTTTTTTATGCCCCTATCTTTCAAAATATGACTATCCTCTGTCTCGTTAGCAACTTGTTGCAAAGCTGCGAGGTTAGAAGCACAGTTTCGCCTCCCTCAGCGCATCTTTTCCCGTTAAATCAGAGCGTTGTTTAACAGCTCTGGGGTTCAGGTGAAAAAGAAATTAATTATGAGCGCTGGCAATTTCACACCAGCGCGTTTTGCGCTGCTCTGTTTTGCTATTTTCTGCAGTCTGGCTTTTTTACTGGGTCGTGTTGCCTGGCTACAAATCATCAAACCAGACAACCTGGTGAAGCAGGAAGATATGCGATCGCTGCGTCAGCTGACGATTGATGCTCCACGAGGGATGATCACGGATCGTGAAGGCCGACCTCTGGCGGTCAGCGTGCCCGTCAGAGCCGTATGGGCCGACCCTAAAACGGTACTCGCAAAAGGGGGCGTTGGTTTTGACGATCGCTGGCAGGCGCTGGCGAGCGCGCTTCATCTCTCCCTGAATACCCTCTCTTCGCGCATTAACGCCAATCCCAGGGGCCGGTTCATTTACCTGGCTCGTCAGGTTGATCCTGCGCAGGCCAAATGGATTGATAAACTGAATTTGCCGGGAATTAACCTGCGTGATGAATCGCGCCGTTTTTACCCGGCAGGCCACGTGGCGGCCAATCTGATTGGCTTCACCAATATTGACGGGCAGGGCATTGAAGGGGTGGAAAAAAGCTTTAATACTCAGCTGACGGGTAAAGCGGGTGTCCGACAGGTAAGGGAGGATCGCTACGGCCGGGTGGTTGAAAACCTGACGGAAGTTGCGCCCACGCCAGCGCATAACATTCAGCTCAGCATCGACGAGCGGCTACAGACCATTACCGAAGACGCGCTGGATAATGCCGTGGCCTGGAATAAGGCCGAGTCAGGGGCATCGGTATTGATCAATATCCCAACCGGCGAAATACTCGCCATGGCGAGTTACCCGGACTTCAACCCCAATAACCGGGAAGGCGCGACAATTAACGATTTTCGTAACCGGGCTATTAGCGATACGTTCGAACCCGGTTCGACCGTTAAACCGCTGGTGCTGATGACGGCGCTGCAGCAGGGGCTGGTCCAGCCGGACAGCGTGATTGACACCCATCCTTATACACTTGATGGACACCGTATTCGCGACGTGGGCTACTACCCGGAGCTGACGATGACCGGGATCCTGCAGAAATCGAGCGATACCGGAGTCTCCCGGCTCTCGCTGGCGATGCCCATACAGCACCTTCTTGATACCTACCGGAACTTTGGTTTTGGCACGAACACGGGTCTTGGCTTAACGGGGGAGAGCGCGGGCCTGTTGCCACAGCGTAAGTACTGGAGCCAGCTCGACCGCGCGACCTTTGCCTTCGGCTATGGCCTGATGGTGACGCCGCTCCAGCTTGCCCA
Organism: Enterobacter sp. ZOR0014; assembly: GCF_000798855.1. Classification (NCBI taxonomy): domain Bacteria; kingdom Pseudomonadati; phylum Pseudomonadota; class Gammaproteobacteria; order Enterobacterales; family Enterobacteriaceae; genus Enterobacter; species Enterobacter sp. ZOR0014. Next base: position 15,865 of record NZ_JTLF01000083.1, read on the forward strand.
CGTCTATGCGACGATTGGCGGATTTGGACTGGAGCGTCCCCTGTCGATCACCCGCATCGATCCCCCCGTTATCGGGCACCGCGTTATGCCGGAGGAGATCGCGCATGACGTGGAGCATATGATGGAGAGCGTTGCGCTACCCGGCGGCGGTGGCGTTAAGGCCGCGGTGCGTGATTACCGCGTGGCGGTAAAAACCGGTACGGCGAAGAAGATTGATGTCAGCGGCAAATATGTCGATAAATATGTCGCCTATACCGCGGGCGTCGCGCCTGCGAGCGATCCGCGTTTTGCGCTGGTCGTGGTGATTAACGAGCCTCAAAACGGGGCGTACTACGGTGGGGCGGTTTCAGCGCCGGTTTTCAGCGAAATCATGGGCAACGTGCTGCGCCTGGAGAATATAAAACCTGATGGCCTCCCGGCCGGTTCTGACCACCTTATCGTCATGCGGTAATCCAGCCGTTTTATAGCGGGGCGAATAGCGGTACACTTCGCCCTTTGGTTTATGCCCCGGAGTTGCCATGTCCTTCAGTTGCCCCCTTTGTCATGCGTCGCTGATGCGCTCAGATAAAAGTTATCGTTGTCCGCAGGGACATCAGTTTGATATGGCGAAAGAAGGATATGTGAATCTTCTGCCGGTGCAGCATAAGCGCTCCCGCGATCCGGGCGATAGTGCGGAGATGATGCAGGCACGTCGTGCATTTCTCGATGCCGGACACTATCTGCCGCTGCGGGAGACAGTTGCGCAGATGCTGGATGATATGTTGCCTGATTCGGCGTCCGCCATGCTGGATATCGGTTGTGGAGAAGGATACTACACCGCGCGGTTTGCGGAAGTGGTGCGTGAGAAGGGGGCCGTAACATTCGGTCTCGACGTGTCGAAAGTGGCCATTCGCGCGGCGGCTAAACGCTACGCTGACGTGACGTACTGCGTGGCTTCAAGCCACCGGTTGCCGTTCGAAGATGCCAGTATGGACGCTATCATCCGCATCTATGCTCCCTGTAAAGCGCAAGAGCTTGCACGGGTGGTGAAACCCGGCGGATGGGTCATCACCGTCACACCCGGCCCGCGTCATCTGATGGAACTGAAAGGGCTTATCTATGATGACGTGCGTCTGCATGCCCCCCATTCTGAACAGCTGGCCGGTTTTACGCTGAAGCAGGAGAAGTCAGTGGCGTATCAAATGGATCTGGAGGGGCAGGAGGCGGTAGCACTGTTGCAGATGACGCCGTTCGCGTGGCGGGCAAAACCGGAAGTTTGGGCGGCGCTAGCGGCCCGGACGACATTTAGCTGCCAGACAGATTTCAGTATCCATGTCTGGCAGCGCGACGCTTAACCCGCGAAGTGTGCCCAGAGGATCTGGGCACCAATGCCGATCAAAACGATACCGCCTAAGATCTCGGCGCGTTTACCCAGTAGCGGGCCGATAAAGCGTCCGACCATTATGCCCAGCGTGGACATAATAAGTGTTGCACAGCCAATGGCCAGCGCAGTGGCGATAATGTTAACCTGCAGGAAAGCCAGACCCACCCCGACGGCCATGGCGTCAAGGCTTGTGGCGATAGCGGTTGTCACCAGCAGCCAGAATCCATGGCGGTATTGCGGTTCCGCATCTTCATCATCCCCGCCGCGAAAACCCTCGATGACCATTCGGCCACCGAGAAACACCAGCAGAACGAACGCGATCCAGTGATTCCACTCGAGCACGAACTGGCTGGCGAGCATACCCAGACCCCAACCCATGAGCGGTGTCAGCGTTTCGATGGCGCCAAAAATCAGCCCGGTACGCAGTGCTTCTGAGAATTTAGGTTTGTGGAGCGTGGCACCCTTGCCAATGGAGGCAGCAAAAGCGTCCATGGACATGCCAAAAGCGAGAAGGATCGTAGCGGAGATATTCATAACAGCGTCCAGACCGGGGATATCCATATGACACATCACTGCCCCCAGTAAACAGCAGTTGATGTATCTATGGTCTCGCCTGATCTCTTTTGCACCGTAAGCGTGCTGAAAGCGATCCGTACGTGCCACGTTTTTCAACGAGTATGTTGACACGTACATTTCCTGCGTGCAGGAAATCGGCTACTCCCCAACGACGGGCGCAACCTTAACATATTTTGAGAATATAAAACAACATCGAGGAAGGCTTAATTTACTCGCTTTCTTGATAACGATTTTCATTTAGGTTTATGCGTGAAAATATCGTTAATGAATATAAGTAAAAAGAGGAAGGCAGATATAGCAAAGGCTATATTCGTGGTGAGAAAATAGCGTAATATATAGCCGATGCTATAAATTTAACTCATTGAGTTTTAAGGAGTAATGTGTATATTTTCTCAAGGTCATCAATATTCTTGACCCGGATGAGCAGGCGGCGTTGTTCTAATTGCATCACTAACACACCGTCTTCGGATAAATTCATCTCTTTAATGCGGTTATATTCTATCCATACGTTGGCGAAGAAGAATCCGTGTTTTTTAAAAATGAGTTTTGGCGAACGGATCCAGAAAAGGTAAATCGCCATTAATGCCAGCGCACATAATAACCATGTGGTTAATATTGCACCGTGGCTGGTGACGTTATTGTAGATCAGAATGACCACCAGACCCGCGAAGATAAACGCATCAATGCGTCCGCGGCGTAAGAGGGGAAGGGCCAGTAGCGTCTCGCCGTGGCGGCGAGGCATAATGAACTCGTCATAGATAGCGTAAGCCAGAAGGGCAACAATAAATAAAACCAGTACGATGTCCGTGACAGTCATTCATCCTCCGGATAACCGATAAAAAACCGGGGGCAAGCCCCCGGCGTCTCACGTTACTGCTTTACAGACCCAGCAGACCGACAGCGTAGCCCGCGATACCGATGACGAAGAAGCCAACGATGATCCACAGCGGGTTCACCTTCTTACGCAGCAGCCACATACAGGCGAAGGTCAACAGCAGCGGTACCAGGCCCGGCATCAGCTGATCCAGGATAGTCTGCACGGTGGTGACGCGGGTCTGACCATCCTGGCCGGTGATGGTCGATACCACCAGCGGGATGTTCACGTGCGTCCACTTGTTCACCAGTGCCCCCATCACAAACAGGCCGAGGATTGACGCCCCCTCGGTCAGTTTCTGCAGGAAGCCGCCGCCCATATCCTTAACAATATCCACGCCCTTGCGGTAGCCGTAGGCCACGCCGTAGTAACGTGTCAGCAGTCGCACCGCGTTGAACAGGATAAAGAACAGCAGAGGACCGAGCAGGCTGCCGCTCATGGCGATCCCCGCCCCCAGCGCGGCAAAGACCGGACGAACCGTACCCCAGAAGATAGGGTCACCTACACCGGCCAGAGGACCCATCAGACCGACTTTGATACCGTTGATCGCACCATCGTCAATCTCTGCGCCGTTGGCACGCTGCTCTTCCATCGCCAGCGTTACGCCCAGAACCGGCGCGGCTACATATGGATGGGTGTTGAAGAATTCCAGGTGACGCTTAATCGCCTGACGTCGTGCTTCGTTATTTTCCGGGTACAGGCGCTTGATCGCCGGTACCATGGAGAAGCAGAAGCCCAGCGCCTGCATACGTTCGAAGTTCCATGAACCCTGAAACAGGTTAGAACGGATGAACACGCCACGAATATCACCCGGAGTGAGTTTTTTCTCGGTGGTAGTTTTTGTCATATCAACCATTTCGCTCACCTGTTAGTCCAGTTCGTTATCGAGATCGTTGTTACCAGCAGCCTGCGCTGGGGTACCCGCAACGCGGTTATATTTCGGGCTGAGCTGGATGTAGAGAATCGCCATGACGGCACCAATGACACCCAGTGCAACCAGGTTGAAGTTGGTGAATGCTGCGGTCACGAAGCCAAGGTAGAAGAATGGCATCAGGTAGCCTGCGCGCATCATGTTAATGACCATCGCATAACCAACGACCACGATCATACCGCCCGCGATGTTCAGACCGCCGGTGACCACTTCTGGAATGGCGTTCAGCATGCTCTGGACTTCACTGGTACCGACTGAGATCGCAACGATAACCGCCGGAATGGCGATACGCATCGCCTGCAGGAACAGGGATGAAACGTGGATCCAGGAGAGTGCCGTGAGGTTGCCGTTTTCGGCCGCCTTATCCGCCGCGTGCTGGAAAGCAACGGTGATGGTACGTACGATAATGGTCAGAACCTGGCCTGCTGCGGCCAGAGGAATGGCCAAAGCGATACCTGCACCGATACTCTGATGACCGGCAATAACCAGAACGGTCGAAATGATGGAGGCCAGCGCGGCATCTGGCGCAACGGCAGCACCGATGTTCATCCAGCCGAGGGCGATCATTTCCAGCGTACCCCCGATGATGATACCGGTTTTCATATCACCCAGTACGGCACCAATCAACGTACAGGCCACCAGAGGACGGTGGAACTGAAATTCATCAAGTACGGATTCCATACCCGCAATACATGCGACGACGAACACCAGCACAATCTGAAGAGTGGTAATCTCCATTGTACTTCTCCTATTACATAAGCTTTATGTGAAAAACCGGCGCGGGCTTATTTCCCAACTTTACCGATCAAATCCATCATTTTCAGTTTCTGGTCAGTGGAAACTTTACGGGCTTCCAGCTCAATACCGCGTGCATTCAGCTTGTTGAATGCCTCGATATCTTTCGCATCGACTGAAATGGCGTTGTTGACCTGCGTTTTGCCCTGACGGAACGCCATACCCCCAATGTTCACGGAGGTGATTTTCACGCCGCCTTCAACAATGCGCTCAACGTCTGTCGGGTTAGTAAACAGCAGCATTACGCGTTCACCCGCGTATTTCGGGTTGTTGTAAACGCGGATCATCTTGGCGACATCCACCACGTGCGCGGTGACGCCAGGAGGAGCAACCTGAGTCAGAAGGGTTTTACGTACGGTGTCGGCGGCAACTTCATCGCTGACGACGATAATGCGGCGAACGTTGGTCTCTTTAGTCCAGCGCGTTGCCACCTGGCCGTGGATTAAGCGGTCATCAATACGTGCAAGGCCGATGACCATATAATCATTCGGGCCCATGGGTTTTGCCGGTGTAGCCACTTTCGGTGCTGCTGCCGCAGGAGCGGGTTTCTCAACCGGCTGTGCTTTCAGGGCTTTCACGCCCTCACGGCCCGTTTCAACCGCCAGGGCGACAAGCTCATCAAACGTCGGGTTGTCGTCGCGCGCCATAAAGGTTTCCACCAGCATGGGAATGTTAACGCCGGCGACGACTTCATAATGCTCTTTATCGACGACAATACGGCTGGCAGCATTGAACGGGCTGCCGCCCCATGTATCAACGAGAAACAGCACACCTTTGCTGGTATCCAGCTTCGAGAGTTGAGCGTTGTACTTCTCAATCAGCGTCTCGGCGTTTTCACCGGGAACGAAATCGATCCAGCCGACGTTTTCCTGCTCGCCCAACAGCATCTCTGCCGTTTTGAGTAGCTGCTCAGCAGCCCAACCATGTGTGCCTATGACAATAGCAATGGTCACTTGCTACCTCCTTTTATTATCATTAATACGCCTGCCGGGCAGACGTACTGAGAATCGTATTGGCGAACCGAATCGATTCAGATAAGGGTTAGAGTTCAAAAAACTAAGACTTCCGCGAATTATTTTAGACAGTGAAAAAATAATTTATGTGATGAAGATCCGTAATTTAGCTTTCCCGCTCGAGAAAATTCTCAACACAAATTTAGTCTTATTGCGTTTTTGCAAAAGAACGTAAATCTTTGCTTAAAACCTGGTGTCTCTGATATGTTTAGCCTCCGTTTACCTGTTCAGGAGTATAGGGCTACAGCCCACTATATGGACCGTCACCGACGTCAGTCATCTTTCAGGCCGATTTGCGCCTTTTTCACCGGCGATCCTCGCCATGAACCGACTCTGTCTTCCTCTGTTTTGCCCACGTTGAGTGGGGCACCGTTTCGTCATTCCTTTAGCAGGAGCTTGTCATGGAATTCTTAATGGACCCGTCAATCTGGGTGGGATTGCTCACGCTGGTGGTGCTGGAGATCGTTCTCGGCATTGATAACCTGGTGTTTATCGCCATCCTTGCGGATAAGCTGCCGCCAAAACAGCGTGATAAAGCGCGTCTGATTGGCCTCTCGCTGGCGCTGGTCATGCGACTGGGACTGCTTTCCGTCATCTCCTGGATGGTCACGCTGACAAAACCGCTGTTCTCCGTCATGGATTACACCTTCTCCGGGCGTGATTTAATCATGCTGATCGGGGGGATATTCCTGCTCTTTAAAGCGACCACGGAACTCCACGAGCGGCTGGAAAACCGTCAGCACGACGATGGACACGGTAAGGGCTACGCCAGTTTCTGGGTGGTGGTGCTGCAGATCGTCGTGCTGGATGCGGTCTTCTCGCTGGATGCGGTAATCACGGCGGTCGGCATGGTGAACCATCTCCCGGTGATGATGGCGGCTGTGGTCATTGCTATGGCGGTCATGCTGCTGGCGTCGAAACCGCTGACGCGTTTCGTCAACCAACATCCGACGGTGGTTGTGCTCTGTCTGAGCTTCCTGCTGATGATTGGTCTGAGCCTGGTAGCGGAAGGTTTTGGCTTCCATATTCCGAAAGGTTATCTGTACGCCGCGATTGGCTTCTCGATCCTGATTGAACTGTTCAACCAGATTGCGCGCCGGAACTTTATTAAGCAGCAGTCGAATCAGCCGCTGCGTGCCCGGACCGCGGATGCCATTCTGCGTCTGATGGGCGGTCGTCGCCAGGTGAACGTTCAGTCTGATACTGAAAACCGTAATCCGGTGCCGGTTCCGGAAGGGGCGTTTGTAGAAGAAGAGCGCTACATGATCAACGGCGTGCTCTCCCTTGCTTCCCGTTCGCTGCGCGGAATCATGACCCCGCGCGGGGAAATCAGCTGGGTCGATGCGAACCTGAGCGTGGATGAAATTCGTCAGCAGTTGCTCTCTTCACCGCACAGCCTGTTCCCGGTGTGTCGCGGTGAGCTGGATGAGATCATCGGCGTCGTGCGCGCGAAAGAGATGCTGGTGGCCCTGGAAGAGGGCGTCAACGTCGAAGCCATTGCGGCTGCATCGCCTGCGATTGTTGTGCCGGAAACGCTGGATCCGATCAACCTGCTGGGCGTGTTGCGACGCGCACGCGGCAGCTTCGTTATCGTCACCAACGAGTTCGGTGTGGTGCAGGGGCTGGTCACGCCGCTGGACGTGCTGGAAGCGATTGCCGGTGAGTTCCCGGATGCCGACGAAACGCCTGAGATCGTCGCCGACGGCGAAGGCTGGCTGGTTAAAGGCACGACCGACCTGCACGCGCTCTCGCACACGCTCGGGGTGGAAAACGTGGTCAACGATGAAGAAGACATCGCGACCGTTGCCGGTCTGGTTATCGCCGTGAACGGGCAAATCCCGCGTATCGGGGATGTGATTGAGTTGCCGCCGCTGCACATTACCATTGTTGAAGCCAACGACTATCGCGTTGATATGGTCCGTATTGTTAAAGAACAATCTGTCCACGATGAAGAAGAATAGCTCTGCTTAACGCAGGGGCATTAAGGGCACAATGTGTCCGTTATGCTGTGCTGGCGGGGGAGCACTTCCCGCCAGCCATTGTGGAAAGTCTCTCAGCGGCATCGGCCGCGCATAGTAAAATCCCTGCAGGACCGATACACCATGGCGGCGCAGATATCGCGCCTGCTCCTCTGTTTCGACCCCTTCAGCCACCAGTTCGATATTGAGTCGCTGACCCAGTGCAATGATGATATCCGTCACCGTTGAATTCACGGCGTCGGTGCCAATGGCGGTGATAAACGACTGGTCGATTTTTAGTACGTCCGGGTGCAGCTTTTCAAGCCAGGAGAGGGAGCTGTTTCCGGTACCAAAATCGTCGATGGCAAGCTTCACCCCTTTGCGATGCAGTTCGCGCACAATACGATATTCCGCATCCGGCAGGGCATCCCGTTCCGTTAATTCAATCACCAGCTGCTGACGCGGGTTAGCGCTGAACCAGAGGCGGTTCAGGTCCTGTAACAACACCGCGTGACGGAAATGGCTGGCAGCGACGTTAATGCCGATGTGAAAACCGGCGCTGGAAGGAAAGTAGCCTATCTGACGTACGGTTTCGGCGAGGACATAGCGTGTCAGAGGGACAATCAGATTATGTTCTTCCGCCAGAGGAATAAACACTTCCGGGGAGATCCACCCCTGTCGCGGGTTATTCCAGCGCAGCAGAATTTCAACGCCGACGCACGCCTGCGTACGGGCATTCACCAGCGGCTGGCAGAAAAGCTCGAATTCCCGGGCCGCAATGCCCATATCAATCTCCCACGTGAAACTCATCCTGTTCGCCGTCGCCAGCCAGGCGAGATAGCCCAGCAGCAGGCTCAGCATAAGACCCAACGGAAGCTGCGCGGGCAGGGTCTTCAGGGCCAGCTCTCCTGGACCTGGCCCGCTGACGATGATGGAGAAGGGGTTGTGGGTGGATGACAGCTGAACAAGCGCGCCAGCCTTTCCGAAAGTCAGGCTATCGGTGACCCGTTGACCATAGCGCAAAAAACGATCGCCCACGGATAACGCCACATCATCAATAAGTGGACGCTCGGGCTCCAGTATCATTCTGGTGATCAAATCAATATTAATGATCTCAATGACGCCATCTTCCCCGTCCTGGGACACCGGGTTCCACTGGATCAAGATCGGACTGCCCTTCATCAGCCACCGATCGGTCGATAAAATCAGCTTCGGCGTGCTGGCGGGTAATTCCGGGAGAAAGTCGCGGATGGGAATATTACGGCTGCCGAAAACGCTGGAGCAATACAGGATACCGTCTTTAATCAGGGCAATGGAGCGTACCGTTTGCAAAATGGCCGCCTGTTTTCGCAGGGCCAAATGTGCCTGAGGGCAGGGTTGACCCACCAGCTGCTGGAACACGCTGCGGCGTTTTTCCAGCGAAAGGAGAAGATTATCCAGAGAGCGAACGGTATGGCTGCTGAAGTCGAGTACCCGCTGCTGGTTAACGTTGCGCTGAGAAATAAAGCGAGCGCCCAGGGTCAGAATGAGCGTAAGGATCGCAACCGTCACACAGACGATAACGCGTTTTCGGCGGTAATGTTTAATGATCGTTTGTGCAGTTTGCATGAACGGTCGCCTGATAAGCCACCAGCCCCAAAAGCCGGACGCAACAGTAAAAGTGTAGTGGGGAAAGCGAAAGGAGACGAGAAAGAGGGGGGAAATTCGCCCATCCGTTGCAGATGGGCGAAAGCGAGTATTAGTCGCACTGCACCTTAATAGCCAGACCACCACGCGACGTCTCACGGTACTTCGCGTTCATGTCCTTGCCGGTTTCGTACATGGTTTCGATGACCTTATCCAGCGACACGCGCGGTTCGCTGGTACGGCGCATCGCCATGCGTGAGGCGTTGATCGCTTTGACAGAGGCAATCGCGTTACGCTCAATGCACGGTACCTGTACCTGGCCCGCGACAGGGTCACAGGTCAGACCGAGGTTATGCTCCATACCAATCTCTGCCGCCACGCAAACCTGTTCCGGGCTTGCACCCAACAGTTCAGCCAGACCGGCGGCAGCCATCGAGCAGGCAACGCCCACTTCACCCTGACAGCCCACTTCCGCACCGGAGATGGACGCGTTCATCTTGTACAGCGCGCCGATGGCCCCTGCCGCGAGGAAATAGCGGATATAGATATCGGGCGTGACAGGCTCAATAAAGTGATCGTAGTAGGCCAGTACCGCCGGAACGATGCCGCAGGCACCGTTGGTTGGCGCCGTCACGACACGGCCACCGGCGGCGTTCTCTTCGTTAACCGCCAGGGCAAACATGTTTACCCAGTCGACCACGTTCATCGGGTCATTCGAGAATTTATCCGTGGTCACCAGCATACGGCGCAGGGCAGAGGCACGACGCGGCACGCGCAGTGGCCCAGGCAATACGCCTTCGGTGTTCATCCCGCGGTCAATACAGGCGCGCATGGTTTGCCACACGTTAGCAAAATAGTCTTCAATCTCTTTTTTGCTGTGCAGCGCCAGTTCGTTCTGCATCACCATACCGGACAGGGAAAGACCGGTCTCTTTGCAGTACCCCAACATCTCGGTAGCCGACTTAAACGGATACGGGACGCTGACGTCGCCAACGCTGTCTTTGCCAAAATGCTCTTCATCGACGATGAAGCCACCGCCGATGGAGTAGTACGTTTTGCTGTAAATCTCTTTTTCACCGCTCCAGGCATGAATGGTCATGCCGTTTTCATGCAGCGGCAGGTTGTCGCTGCGAAAACGCATGCCGTCATCCTGAGGGAAATCCACTTCATGCTGGCCGTTAGCCAGCAGCAGGCGTCCGCGCGTTTCCACGTCGCGGATAAATGCCGGGATGGCATCAATATCAACAGTGTCCGGCATATTGCCTGCCAGACCCATAATAATGGCGATATCGGTGTGGTGGCCTTTACCCGTTAATGACAGTGATCCGTAAACGTCTACGGCGACACGGGTAACGCTTTCCAGTAATCCTTTTTCGACCAGATCATCGACGAACTGTTTACCGGCCTTCATAGGCCCAACAGTATGGGAAGACGAAGGGCCAATTCCCACTTTAAACATGTCGAATATACTAATCACTTTCACACTCCTGACAGGGTTACCGGGGTTCCAGTAACGATGTTATAACTGCGCATAGTGTAAGAGGGAACACCGACCTCGGCTTAACTATTCACATGAATTAAACTAATGGTTAACGATGGGTTTTGCTAATAGCGCGACGCGGATCGCAAACCTGCAAAAAAGGATGGAATGTAAAGTATAGTCAAGGTTTCAGGCCGATTTGCAGCGCCAGTTCACGAATGATCCCCGCCGTCATGCCCCAGACAAAATAATGCTGATACCAGGACAACCAGACCCGATGATCATGCCCTCGACGCTGAATATCCAGCGGATGATAACGGCTAAGCCGGAGCGCCTCTTCAAGCGGCATCTCAAACACGGCTGACACTTCATCGACGCTGGCGTGATACTGCAGGCCCGGCGGGATAATCCCCACCACGGGCGTGACCTGAAAACCGGTCACGCTGTCGACCGGCGGCAGCACGCCTATCACCTCGACCGCCTCAGGCGGGATGGCCACTTCTTCCTGGGCTTCCCGCAGCGCGGCGGCGATCAGCGACGCATCGGTGCTGTCCACCGCGCCTCCGGGAAAAGCAACCTGACCGGCGTGTTTACGCATATGCGGCGAGCGCTGCGTCAGCAACAGCCCCGGCTGCTCCCGGCGCACCACCGGGATCAGCACCGCCGCCTGACGTTGATTCAGCGTGGCGCGGTTGACCTGCGGTCGCAAAAGCTGAAAGCGCGACAGAAAATCATCCAGCGTCAGGTTCTCTTTCTCCACCGTTAGTTCTCCAGTTGTTTCAGGATACGGTTAACTTTATCAAAGGTTTCCTGATATTCCGCCTCGACCTGGCTATCCGCCACAATGCCACCGCCTGCAGAGCAGTACAGATTGCCGTCGCAGGCCGTCAGGGTACGAATGGTGATGCTGGTATCCATGGTGCCGCACAGGCTGATATAGCCGATACTGCCGCACCAGGCGTTGCGGCGGTGCGGTTCCAGTTCGTCGATGATCGCCATCGCGCGAATTTTGGGGGCTCCGGTGATGGAGCCGCCCGGAAACGCGGCGCGAAGCAGATCGCAGGCGGTGCGCGTGGCGGGCAGGCGCGCGGTAATGGTGCTGACCAGATGATGTACCGCCGGGAAAGGCTCGACGACGAACAGCTCCGGCACGCGCACGCTGCCGGGTTCGGCGACGCGGCCAATATCGTTACGCATCAGGTCGACGATCATCAGGTTCTCGGCGCGATCTTTCGGCGATGCGGCGAGTTTCTCCGCCTGCTGGCGATCGGCGTTGGGGTCCGCCAGACGCGGTAGTGTGCCTTTAATCGGGCGGGTTTGAATGACCCCTTCGGCCAGATGAATAAAGCGCTCTGGCGACAGGCTGAGGATAGCGCCCTGAGGCAGACGTACGAATGCGCTGAACGGCGCCTTGTTGCTGGCATTAAGACGGGAAAACGCCTGCCACTCATCTCCGTGATAAGTCGCCTGGAAACGCTGGGCAAGGTTCACCTGATAACAGTCGCCGCTTTGCAGATACGCCTGAACGCGCGCGAATTTTTCAGCGTATTCCGTCTCGCTCATATTCGAGCGCCAGCCGGAGGTCAGCCTGAACGTCTGGGCCGGGGCGGGCTGTTGCGCTTCAAGCCAGGCCAGTCGCGCCTGCACGTCACTATGGCTCAGCAGAGAAACCGTTTTTTTCTGGTGATCGACAATTAACGCCCAGTCATACAGCCCCACGGCCATGTCTGGCAGGGAAATATCAGCCTGCGCATGCTCGGGCAGCGTTTCGAAACGGCGACCCAAATCGTAGCCAAACAGACCAAGCGCGCCACCCTGAAAAGGGAGATCCGGGTCTGGTGTGGCGGATAAGCCTAACGCGTTGAGCGCTTGCTGAAGCTGCATCAGGGGATCGTCCGTCGGCGCCAGGTCATCGGTTGTCAGCGTTTTAAGCGGGTCGGCAACCAGAATATCAAAGCGGCTGTAGGGGTGATCCGCATGGCCAGAATGCAGCAGCATGGCAAAGGGAAGGTGGCTTATGCGGGCAAACCAGAACTCCGCGGCGTCAGCACGCCAGGGCAACGTCAATACAGTGGGGAAGCGCATGTTCATGTGTGGCATACTACCGGGCAGCGTGAAATAATTAGCGCGAATAATTTAGCAGGAGTTGACGATGTTTGCAGGTTTACCTTCTCTGAGCCATGAACAGCAGCAGAAAGCGGTTGAGCGAATTCAGGAACTGATGTCCCAGGGAATGAGCAGCGGACAGGCCATTGCCCAGGTGGCGGAAGAACTGCGCGCCACCCATACCGGCGAGCGGATCGTGGCGCGTTTTGAGGATGAAGATGAAGAGTAACGGGCTTACACTGCCGCGATAATCTTGATCTCGACCTTATACTCCGGTTTCATCAGCGTGGCCTGTACAGTGCAGCGTACAGGCGCGTGACCCGCCACCACCCATGCATCCCAGGCTTTGTTCATCGCAGCGAAATCTTCTTTATTGGCCAGAAAAATGGTCGCATCCAGAATGCGGGATTTATCGCTGCCCTGTTTTTCCAGCACGGCATCAATTTGCGCCAGCGTGTTGGCCGTTTGCTCGAAGGCATCCGCGTCCAGGTTAGCCGGTACGCCAGTGTAGTAGAGCGTCTGGTTGTGGATCACCACATCAGACCAGCGGGCTTCGGCATCAATGCGCTTAATCGTCATAAACGTTTCCTCGTTATTTTTCGTCACCAGGCGGCAAGACTGCCATATTGTGCCGGCGTCGTCACTATTTGGGGTGGCACTGGAGAGGCGGGACTGACATAATCCCTGTGCAAAAATACAGTGAGAGAGCACCGTGGCAGACGATTTTTCCCCTGAAGGTCAGTTAGCACAAGCGATTCCCGGCTTCAAACCGCGTGAACCTCAGCGGCAGATGGCGCATGCCGTAGCGCACGCTATCGACAAGGCGCAGCCGCTGGTGGTCGAGGCCGGTACCGGCACGGGGAAAACCTACGCGTATCTCGCTCCGGCGCTGCGGGCGAAAAAGAAGGTCATTATCTCCACCGGTTCAAAAGCGCTGCAGGATCAGCTCTACAGCCGCGATTTGCCCACCGTGGCGAAAGCGCTGAAATACAAGGGTCGACTGGCGCTGCTGAAAGGCCGTTCTAACTACCTTTGCCTGGAACGCCTTGAACAGCAGGCGCTGGCGGGCGGCGATCTGCCGGTTCAGACCCTGAGCGACGTGATTATCCTTCGCGCCTGGGCCAACCAGACGGAAGAGGGGGATATCAGCACCTGTGCGAGCGTGCCGGAAGACTCTCCTGCCTGGCCGCTGGTGACCAGCACCAACGACAACTGCCTCGGCAGCGACTGTCCGCTGTATAAAGACTGCTTTGTGGTGAAAGCGCGTAAAACGGCAATGGATGCCGATGTGGTGGTGGTCAACCACCATCTGTTCCTCGCAGATATGGTGGTTAAGGACAGCGGCTTCGGTGAGCTGATCCCTGAAGCGGATGTCATGATCTTCGATGAAGCCCACCAGCTTCCGGATATCGCCAGCCAGTATTTTGGCCAGTCGCTCTCCAGCCGCCAGCTGCAGGACCTGGCAAAAGATTTCACCATCGCCTACCGGACCGAACTCAAAGATACCCAGCAGCTGCAGAAGTGTGCCGACCGCCTGGCGCAAAGCGCGCAGGATTTCCGTTTACAGCTTGGTGAACCCGGCTATCGCGGCAACCTGCGCGAGCTGCTGGCGGACAAAAACATCCAGCGCGCGCTGCTGCTGCTCGATGATGCCCTTGAACTCTGTTATGACGTCGCGAAGCTGTCGCTTGGTCGCTCCGCACTGCTGGATGCCGCCTTCGAACGCGCCACGTTGTACCGCGGACGGTTGAAACGGCTGAAAGAAATCAACCAGCCAGGGTACAGCTACTGGTATGAATGCACCTCGCGCCACTTCACCCTGGCGCTTACGCCGCTGACCGTGGCCGATAAATTTAAAGAGGTGATGGCGCAGAAACCGGGAAGCTGGATCTTTACCTCGGCAACCCTGTCGGTGAATGACGATCTGCACCACTTTACCGAGCGCCTCGGCATTGAGCAGGCGGAGTCGCTGCTGCTGCCAAGCCCGTTTGATTATGAAAAGCAGGCGCTGCTCTGCGTCCCGCGCAATTTACCGCTGCCAAACCAGCCGGGTGCGGCGCGTCATCTGGCGGCGATGCTAAAGCCCATGATTGAGGCCAACAACGGCCGCTGCTTTATGCTTTGCACGTCGCACGCCATGATGCGTGACCTCGCCGAGCAGTTCCGTGCCACCATGACCCTGCCGGTGCTGTTGCAGGGGGAAACCAGCAAAGGACAACTGCTCCAGCAGTTTGTCAGCGCCGGTAATGCCCTGCTGGTTGCCACCAGCAGCTTCTGGGAAGGGGTGGATGTGCGTGGCGATACGCTCTCGCTGGTCATTATCGACAAACTACCGTTTACCTCCCCGGATGACCCGCTGTTGAAAGCGCGGATGGAAGACTGCCGCCTGCGCGGAGGCGATCCGTTCGACGAGGTTCAGCTGCCTGAGGCGGTCATCACGCTCAAGCAAGGGGTAGGGCGCTTAATCCGCGACGTGACCGATCGCGGCGTGCTGGTTATCTGCGATAACCGGCTGGTCATGCGCCCATACGGCGCAACCTTCCTTGCGAGCCTCCCTCCAGCGCCACGGACGCGGGATATAAAACGCGCGGTGCGTTTTCTGGCAAACCCAACGGCGGAGTAATTTGCCCCGGAGTGTGCTAAGATGCGCGCCATTTTGTGACTGACCCTTGCGAGAGCGCGACGACTGATGCGAATTCTGGCTATTGATACCGCAACAGAGGCTTGCTCTGTTGCTCTGCTGAGTGATGGTGCTGTTTCTGCTCATTTCGAAGAGTGCCCACGGGAACACACCCAACGTATTCTGCCCCTGGTAAAAGACATTTTAACTCAGGGCAACACCGCCTTAACCGACCTTGATGCCCTGGCCTTTGGCCGCGGGCCCGGCAGCTTTACGGGCGTCCGTATTGGCATTGGCATTGCTCAGGGACTGGCGCTGGGCGCTGACCTGCCGATGATCGGCGTCTCTACGCTTGCGACGATGGCGCAGGGGGCCTGGCGTATGACGGGCGCCACCCGCGTGCTGGCTGCCATTGATGCCCGCATGGGGGAAGTTTACTGGGCGGAATATACCCGTGATGAGAACGGCGTCTGGCACGGCGAAGAGACGGAAGCGGTACTTAAACCTGATGCGGTCGCTGAACGTCTTAAGCAACTGTCCGGCGAGTGGGCGACCGTGGGGACGGGCTGGCCGGCATGGCCAGACATGGCGAACGACACTGGCGTGACGCTGGTGGACGGCAACATGCTGCTGCCAGCGGCGGAAGACATGCTTCCGATTGCCACTCAGCTGCTCGCAGCAGGAAAAACCGTTGCCGTTGAACACGCGGAGCCGGTTTATTTGCGAAACACCGTCGCGTGGAAGAAACTTCCGGGCCGCGAGTGAATCTCAGTAACAGGAACTGAGAAAAAGGAGTCGCATCATGGCGGTTCAGACTAAAGTAGTACGCCTTTTTATGGCAGGCGCGGTTGCCATAGCACTGAGCGGATGCGTATCCGTCCCTGATGCGATCAAGGGCAGTAGCCCGACGCCCCAGCAGGATCTGGTTCGGGTGATGAATGCGCCTGAGCTTTACGTCGGCCAGGAAGCGCGCTTCGGCGGGAAAGTGATCGAGGTGCAGAACCAGCAGGGGAAAACCCGGCTGGAGATTGCTACCGTGCCGCTGGACAGCGGTGCGCGACCCGTACTGGGTGAGGCCTCCCGGGGACGCATCTATGCGGATGTCAGTGGTTTCCTCGATCCCGTTGATTTCCGTGGGCAACTGGTGACCGTCGTCGGACCGATAACCGGCGCCGTGCAGGGTAAAATCGGTAACACGCCTTATAAATTCATGACCATGCAGGTCAATGGGTATAAACGCTGGCGTCTGGCACAGCAGGTGATCATGCCGCCTCAGCCGATTGACCCGTGGATGTGGGGTCCGCATCCTTATCGTTATGGTTACCCGGGTTGGGGCTGGTATAACCCCGGTCCTGCGCAGGTCCAGACGATCGTAACTGAATAACTTACTGTTATTGCTAGGAAAGAGACAGCGGCTTAGCCGCTGTCTCTGTTTTTTTACGGATAATACGAAAAAAAAGAGTGACGCGCTTCGCAACCTTAAATCTGAACAATTAATAAACTGGTACGCTGAGTTAATATAATGTTAACAAACTGTTTATTATCGGGGTTGTGATGACGACGAACACTCATTTCAGAGGTGATGCATTGAAAAAGGTTTGGCTTAACCGTTATCCCGCAGATGTTCCTGCCGAGATCAATCCTGACCGTTATCAATCCCTGGTTGAATTATTTGAACACTCGGTAAGGCGCTACGCAGACCAGCCCGCATTTGTGAATATGGGCGAGGTAATGACGTTCCGTAAGCTTGAGGAGCGTAGCCGGGCGTTTGCGGCCTATCTGCAGGAAGGGCTTGGGCTGCAAAAAGGAGACCGCGTCGCGCTGATGATGCCGAACCTGCTGCAATACCCGGTGGCGCTGTTCGGCATCCTGCGTGCCGGGATGATTGTCGTCAACGTCAACCCGCTTTACACCCCGCGCGAGCTGGAACACCAGCTCAACGACAGCGGTGCGGTGGCGATAGTTATTGTTTCTAACTTTGCCCATACCCTGGAAAAAGTGGTCGACAAAACCCAGGTTAAACACGTCATCCTGACGCGCATGGGGGATCAGCTGTCCACCGCCAAAGGGACGCTGGTTAACTTTGTGGTTAAATACGTCAAGCGCCTGGTGCCAAAATACCATCTGCCGGATGCCATCTCCTTCCGCCGCGCGCTGCATGCGGGCTATCGCATGCAATACGTCAAACCGGAAGTGGTCTCTGAGGACCTCGCTTTTCTGCAATACACCGGCGGCACAACCGGCGTGGCCAAAGGGGCGATGCTAACCCACCGCAACATGCTGGCAAACCTTGAACAGGTCAATGCCACCTACGGGCCGCTGCTGCATCCGGGCAAAGAACTGGTGATCACGGCGCTACCGCTGTATCACATTTTCGCGCTGACCATGAACTGCCTGCTGTTTATCGAGCTGGGCGGTCAAAACGTCCTGATCACTAACCCGCGAGACATTCCGGGGCTGGTGAAAGAGCTGGCAAAATACCCCTTCACCGCCATGACCGGGGTAAATACCTTGTTCAACGCGCTGCTCAACAATAAAGAATTTCAGCAGCTGGATTTCTCAACGTTGCACCTCTCTGCGGGAGGCGGTATGCCGGTTCAGCAGGCGGTCGCCGAGCGCTGGGTGAAACTCACCGGGCAGTATCTGCTGGAAGGTTATGGCCTGACGGAATGCGCACCGCTGGTCAGCGTCAACCCGCATGACATTGACTACCACAGCGGAAGCATTGGCCTGCCGGTTCCCTCCACGGAGGCCAAACTGGTCGATGACAATGATAACGAAGTCGCGCCGGGCGAACCGGGCGAGCTGTGCGTGAAAGGGCCGCAGGTGATGCTGGGCTACTGGCAACGCCCGGATGCAACAGACGAAATCATTAAAGACGGCTGGCTGCATACCGGCGATATTGCGGTGATGGATGACGAAGGCTTCCTGCGCATCGTCGATCGCAAAAAAGATATGATTCTGGTCTCCGGTTTCAACGTCTATCCGAACGAAATCGAAGACGTGGTCATGCAGCACAGCGGCGTGCTGGAAGTTGCGGCGGTGGGCGTGCCTTCCGGCAGCAGCGGGGAAGCGGTGAAGATATTTGTGGTCAAAAAAGATCCTTCACTCACCGAGGAAGCGCTGATAACGTTCTGTCGTCGTCAGCTGACGGGCTATAAAGTGCCGAAGCTGGTGGAATTCCGCGATGAGCTGCCGAAATCCAACGTCGGGAAGATATTACGACGAGAATTACGTGACGAAGCCCGTGCCAAAGTAGACAATAAGGCCTGAGCTTCACGTTAATCGCCCTGACGCCGGTTAAGCCGGCGTTTTTTATGGGCGCAAACAAAAGAGAATCCGATTTGAATTACCAGATGATCACGACCAACGACGAGCTGGCTTCGCTGTGCGAAGTGACGCGCGACTTTCCTGCCATCGCTCTGGATACCGAGTTTGTCCGTACCCGGACGTACTATCCGCAGCTGGGTTTGATTCAGATGTATGACGGCAAGCACGTCTCGCTGATCGACCCGCTCGGCATCACCGACTGGACGCCGATGCGTGACCTGCTGCTGGATACGGCAGTAACGAAATACCTGCACGCAGGCAGTGAAGATCTGGAAGTTTTTCTGAATACCTTTGGCATCATGCCTCAGCCGCTGATCGATACGCAGATCCTTGCGGCTTTTAGCGGTCGTCCGCTCTCCTGGGGCTTTGCCGCCATGGTGGAGGAGTATACGGGCCTGACGCTGGACAAAAGTGAATCCCGTACTGACTGGCTGGCGCGCCCGCTTACCGAACGTCAGCTGGAATATGCGGCGGCAGACGTGTTTTACCTTCTGCCGATTGCCGGACAACTGATGAAAGAGGCGGAGGCCTCCGGATGGCTCTCTGCCGCGCTGGACGAGTGTCGTATGACGCAGCTGCGTCGCCAGGAAGTGGTTGATCCGAAAGACGCCTGGCGTGATATCAGCAACGCCTGGCAGCTGCGTACGCGTCAGCTGGCGTGCCTGCAGCTGTTAGCGGACTGGCGTTTACGTAAAGCGCGCGAGCGCGATCTGGCGGTTAACTTTGTGGTGCGCGAGGAACATCTCTGGGCAGTTGCGCGCTATATGCCGGGCAGCCTGGGGGAGCTGGACAGCATTGGGCTTTCGGGCAGTGAGATCCGTTTCCACGGTAAAACCTTGCTGGCGCTGGTCGCAAAAGCGCAGGCGTTGCCGGAAGATGCGCTGCCGGAACCGCTGTTGAACCTGATGGATATGCCGGGTTACCGCAAAGCGTTTAAGGATATCAAAGCGCTGGTGCAGAACGTTGCCACTGAAAGTAAGCTGAGTGCTGAGCTGCTGGCATCGCGTCGTCAGATTAACCAGCTGCTGAACTGGCACTGGAAGCTGAAACCGCAGAATGGCCTGCCGGAACTGATGGCGGGCTGGCGTGGAGAATTGATGGCCGATCGTATGAATACTCTGCTGGAAGGGTATCCGCGGTAAAAAATATGCCGGGCGATATACCCGGCATATTCCCCCGGTGGCGCTGCGCTTACCGGGGCTACAAAATCAGAACCCTACGGGCGCGACTCTTCCGCTTCCGGAAGCGTCACGTTCAGCTCCAGAATCGAAATATCCCCGTCTTTTTGCTCCAGCTGCACCGTGACCATCTCCGGGTCAATCTGTACGTACTTACAGATCACTTCCAGGATGTCCTTACGCAGCTGCGGCAGGTAATGAGGCTCGGCGTCGCTACGACGACGCTCCGCAACGATGATTTGCAGACGTTCTTTTGCGATGTTGGCGGTGTTCTTTTTCCGCGAGAGAAAAAAGTCCAGTAATGCCATAACTTATCCTCCGAACAGGCGTTTGAGGAAACCTTTCTTCTCTTCTTCAATGAAGCGGAAAGGACGTTCTTCTCCCAGCAGACGGTCAACAGTATCAGCATACGCTTTACCTGCATCTGCCGTCGTATCAAGGATCACGGGCTCGCCCTGGTTAGAGGCGCGCAGCACGGACTGGTCTTCCGGGATGACGCCCACCAGTTTAATGCGCAGGATCTCCAGTACGTCTTCCATGCTCAGCATGTCACCTTTGTTGACGCGACCCGGGTTATAACGGGTCAGCAGCAGGTGCTCTTTGATCGGCTCTTCGCCATTTTCCGCACGACGGGATTTGGAGGCGAGGATGCCGAGAATACGGTCGGAGTCACGCACGGATGAGACTTCAGGGTTGGTGGTGATGATCGCTTCATCAGCAAAGTAGAGTGCCATCAGGGCACCAGTTTCGATGCCGGCAGGGGAGTCACAGACAACGAAGTCGAACTCCATTTTTCTCAGCTCCTCGAGTACCTTTTCGACACCTTCACGGGTCAGGGCGTCTTTGTCACGCGTCTGAGAGGCCGGGAGGATGTAGAGGTTCTCGGTGCGCTTGTCTTTAATCAGCGCCTGGTTCAGCGTGGCATCGCCCTGAATGACGTTGACGAAGTCATACACGACGCGACGCTCACATCCCATAATCAGGTCGAGGTTACGCAGGCCGATATCGAAGTCGATAACGACGGTTTTCTTTCCCTTCTGGGCCAAACCAGTAGCGATGGCCGCGCTGGAGGTGGTCTTGCCAACGCCTCCTTTACCCGAAGTAACAACAATAATGCGTGCCATAGAAATTCCTTGTTAAAAAGGGATCAATTCAACGGTTGAACGGTCAACGCGTCGTCTGCCAGTCGCAGACGAGCCGCTTTGCCATAAAATTCGGCTGGGATCTTGTCGCTCAGCCAATATTCACCTGCGATGGACACCAGTTCCGCCGTCAGGTGAGTACAAAATATTTGCGCGTCCCGATCGCCACTTGCGCCTGCGAGCGCACGTCCACGCATCATACCGTAAACGTGAATATTGCCATCTGCAATAAGCTCTGCGCCAGCACTGACGTGGCTTGTAACAATCAGATCACAGTTTGGTGCATAAATGCGCTGACCGGAACGAACCGGTACGTCAATCATTCGCGTTTTTGTGACGGGAGTAACGTTTTGCACCACAGGAGGGGGCGCCTGCACGGCAGCAGGTGCTGCACGCGGGGCTTTTTCTTTACCTTCATTAAGAAGGGGCAGCCCGGCACGGTCGATTTCCGCTTTCAGCTCGCTATCTTTACAGCCACTGATGCCGACAATTCGCAGGCCAGTAGAGGAGACGGCCTGCTGGAGAAGTTTCCAGTTAACCGGAGCCTCAAGACCACTCACGTTGATAACAACAGGGGCGTGTTTCAGAAAAGCGGGAGCCTGCGCGATTTTGTCTTCTAACGCCTGACGAATAACCTCGGGTTTTGCATCATGCAAATGTACCACTGATAAGGTGAAGCTACTGCCTTTAAGCTCGATGGGCGTGTTTGACATCCTGGCCTTACTCAATTTGCTATTAACCGCAACCATTCGCTGCGATATTCCGAAGAGTATCAGGCATGTTATAGTCAGGAGTATATTGAGGCAAGCAACCACCCATTAATTCAGAGTAAAAACATGTTTTGTGTGATCTACAGAAGTACAAGCCGTGACCAGACCTATCTTTATGTCGAAAAGAAAGACGATTTTTCACGCGTGCCTGAAGAATTAATGAAGAGCTTTGGCCGCCCCCAGTTGGCGATGCTGCTGCCGCTGGATGGTCGTAAGAAACTGGTCAATGCCGATCTGGATAAAGTGAAAACGGCATTAGCCGAGCAAGGCTATTATTTACAGCTTCCACCACCGCCTGAGAATTTATTAAAACAGCACCTTGAGGCGAACGGGAAAAAATAGTCTCAGCTGTTTCGGGCGCATCACATCAACCGATTAGGGGTCGAGCATGTATCAACATCATAACTGGCAAGGTGCGTTACTGGATTATCCCGTCAGCAAAGTGGTCTGCGTGGGCAGTAACTACGCAAAGCATATTCAGGAGATGGGCAGCGCAACACCAGAAGAGCCGGTTCTGTTTATTAAGCCAGAGACGGCGCTTTGCGATATCCGCCAGCCGCTGGCGTTGCCGCAGGGGCTGGGGTCAGTGCATCACGAAGTTGAGCTCGCGGTGCTGATCGGCGCCACGCTGCGCCAGGCCTCCGAAGAGCATGTTCAGAAAGCGATTGCTGGCTACGGCGTCGCGCTGGATCTGACGCTGCGTGATGTGCAGGGAAAAATGAAGAAGGCCGGGCAGCCGTGGGAAAAAGCCAAAGGCTTTGACAACGCGTGTCCGATTTCGGGATTCATTCCGGTCAGTGAATTTACCACCGATCCACAGGACACGCCGCTCAGCCTGAAGGTGAACGGTGACATCCGCCAGCAGGGCAGCACGGCAGACATGATCCATAAGATTGTGCCGCTGATCGCCTACATGAGCCGCTTCTTCACCCTGAAACCCGGAGATGTGATCCTGACCGGTACGCCTGAAGGGGTTGGCCCGCTCCTCAGCGGCGATGAACTGGAGGTCGGTTTTAACGGCCTGTCGCTGAAAACCCGCGTGCTGTAACCACATCTTGCCGCCTGAAGAGGGCGGCAAAACTTGCAACAACGTGCCAGACTCGTTATAAGGTGCGCTTTCTTTTGACGTGTGGACATCCTGATGAACGACATCCCTTTCTGGCAAAGCAAAACTCTTGACGACATGACTGACGCGGAATGGGAATCATTGTGCGACGGCTGCGGGCAGTGCTGCCTGCATAAGCTGATGGATGAAGATACGGACGAAATCTACTTCACCAACGTGGCCTGCAAGCAGTTGAACATCAAAACCTGCCAGTGCCGCAACTATGAACGTCGGTTCGAATTTGAGCCGGACTGCATCAAGTTAACCCGTGATAATCTGCCCACCTTTGAATGGCTGCCGCATACCTGCGCGTATCGCCTGCTGGCGGAAGGGAAAGGGTTACCAGACTGGCATCCGTTGCTGACCGGTTCGAAAGCGGCGATGCACGGCGAGCGCATTTCGGTGCGCCACATCGCCGTGAAAGAGTCCGAGGTGCGGGACTGGGAAGACCATATTATGAATCACCCTAATCGGTGATAATAAAAAACCCGCCTCGGCGGGTTTTTTATTATGCGCTGTTGTGTCGGGTGGCGCTGCGCTTA
>NZ_JTLF01000332.1:0-266 GCF_000798855.1 Enterobacter sp. ZOR0014
CTGGCTCCCTTCATTACTCAGGCGCTCCCTTCGGCTCCCCGGCGTTGCCGGGTCGTCTGCCCTACTCCGCTAACCCGCTTACTGCGTAACCGGGTAATCTCCGCCGAACCCGCAAAGGCGCGGTTTCGGGCTGATCGCTAGGGTCAGATAGCGAACATCCAACCCCCTTCCCTTTTGCCGTCAAAAAAAGTCTGGCCATCGCGCCCGGGTCAACCAAAAAGCCAGCAAAAAAGCGTCGCCGGTCGCAGCTGCAGCTGGCGAAATGC
>NZ_JTLF01000107.1:0-47873 GCF_000798855.1 Enterobacter sp. ZOR0014
GGGACATATTGCGCATATGCTTTGGCGGATAAAAAATATGTTTATTCTCACGGGGATTATTTTTTTTATGGTACTTTTTGCGGGAGTTCTTAATGAGGTGATTGATGGAACCTGGGAGGGGCTTGTGTCATTTGTCACTACATATTTTTGGTTGTTTGTGATGATGTTATTGGGAGGCGGAGGATTCTCAGGTTTAATTGCATTCTTTGCTTACAAAGCCTATGCTCCTGCATGTTGTAAACTGGCTGAGGAAATTTTTCACTTGCTGGGGATGAAGGGAATTACCCATGTGAACCTGAAAAAAGTCACTAAGAAAAGAGAGAGGCTTCAGAGAAAAAAAGGAAAATGGTATGAACCATCAAGCCACTCTCATGCTCCACGGCCAACGCGTAAATTTGGCTACTTGTTTGAACACTGGTATTACTATTAATTAAGAAAATGAATGGTATTTTTTATTATAAGTAAACTAACATAAATATTTAATGGGAAGGTTTGCTGATACTTGGAGTCAAAGTTCTGGAGATTTTACTGATCCGGGAAGCCATGGTGGCAATAACTTTGCTGCAAGTGGTTGTAACCTGGATTTCAGACGATGACCTTCAGATATGATGTGAGAAATGTGTATTGGAACACCCCCTTCAACCGCAGCGTGACAGACCAGAATAAAGCCCGAAGCAACGATAAAGTATATTTCATGAATTCAGTTGAAAATTAGCAGGTATGCTCCCGTTTTGTTGAGCCAGAGAAATTAGCCGACCTGTGTACAAAAAAGGAAATTGAGTTGATGAACGGCAGGACGCATGAGCTTTCCCCTCCGCCTGCCTTGCCGCCTTATGGCCTCCTCTGGAGAAAATATCTGGGGCTCTGGGGTCTTTTCGCTCTGAGAGATTTAGAGAATATCTTTGAAATGTAGGGTATATCAAAAAGGTGATCTTAATAAAATAGCAGAGTAATATTCGTGATGTTTCATGGGGGAGGGGAAATAGTGCAATCCCGATAACGAAAATAAACCCTCTTGCCCTGGTGCTGGGTTGGTTTACTCAAGAGGGGGTTGGTTTTGGCGTGAAATGGATGCTAATGACCTTATGTTTATTTTTAATATTAGTCTGCAAGGGTAAATTATGGATGGTGACTCTTTTAAAGATATAAAAGAAAAAATCACACGTGCTGCTTTTGGTACAAATGGATGTTGCTTTCTACTGATAGATGCATCCTTGAAAGAATATCAAACAGGATCTTTTTTACACGATACCCTAAAATTTTATAAATCTTACCCTATAATATTCCAGCACAAAGAACTTCAAGGCACTTTACCTCTTTACCTGTTTCCTCTTAGTAAGTTAAGCGAAAAGGATGATCAATTGTATAATAGTAGTATTTACCATTCTTTGAGCGAGATAAAAAACGAGAAGCTTGAGGCGGGGGAGGGTCGCAGTGTCTGTGCGTGGATTTCGACGAATTTAACAGGGGAACAGCTTGCTGAACAAATAGCTTTGTCCGCTGTACAGTCAATTAAATCACTCGGTGATATATTACTTCGTTATTTTGATCCCTCAGTATTTGGTCTATTGATTCCTGCTCTGGATAAATGGCAAAAGGAGCAGTTATTAAGCAATATCAATACGTGGTCTTATATTAACGGAGACGGGGTGGTTCATACAGTGAATGGCGATGGTGAATGCAGAAAAAGATTAAGCCACTCACTTGGGTTAACTGATTCAAATGTATGTGAGATCAAGCTTATATTGGTTGTGAACAAAATTTTGCGTGTGTATCGAAATGCTGATGTTGCCCACAAACTCAGTGAGTGTGAAGCAGTGAAATTATTGCGTCCTGCACTGGGTTATTATTATTCATCGTTCTCCCCATCGGGAAATGATGTTGTTGAGTTTGGGCTTGATGTACTGAGCGCACAGAAATTATTTTATCAGGATGGGTTATTTTGTAAATATATGCTTAACATACGTGGCAAAGAACCTCCGACATATATAGATGTTAAATTAAAAACTGATGGTCAAATCTATTAAGAAAAATACAATAAAAGCTGGAAAGGTGCCATTAACAATTGTGGGGTGCAATATGAGTTGGCCTGTGCAAATAATTCCTCCGTGCGATAAAGTTCATGGAATGAAATGGAATAAGTGGTTTTTATCTCTTTTATGTTTTTTATTGTCTATGGCAGTATTTTGGGTGGGGGCTAGAGTTATTGCTCCTGTTGAAAGTGGTGAGCTATTAAAATTATCTGCATTTCTGTTTTTTTGGGGAATATTTGCCTTTTTTTTAATCATTTCAGTTCGAACATATTACTATGGATTGTGTTTGTCAGTGGCTGAAGCAAGAGAGCATGAAGCAGAATTAACCAGGAAAAACTGGACTGAATGGGCCAATCAAAAGTTTTATGTGTCCGCTTATAATTTATTTCTTCCATCTGCAGTAATACCGACCGATATAGCATTGTCCAATCCTGTTGAGATATATAAAGATCAGCAATTGAAAATACGTGGTCATAATGGAACGAGATACTCTGAAGAACAATTGATTTATGAGTTATTGTCATCAGTCAGAGCAAGGCTGTTAGGATTGAAAGAACTCTGTATCTTTGATGTCATGTTTACATATGGCAATAGTTATATTACTTTCTCGATTTTTAAAGAATGTTGGGCAGCAGTTGGTTTTAATGATGATTGTTTGGGTGATATTTATTATTGTAGTAAAGCATTAGAGCAAGAATTTGAGACTTTATCTGATATCGCGTTGAATCGAGGAGTAATAATTATATCTGCAAACATTGAAGGTGTTGAGGGATATTGCCCTGACTCATCAGAATTCGCCTCAATATTTATAGTGACTCATCAAAAGCAAATGCCAGAAAAAGAAAATAATAATGTGGCTTTGCGAACTATGGCATGCAATAAAAATCAAGCCAAACAAAATTTCGTAAATATGATAGCTTATCAGCCAGATGTTCTAAGAACGACAAAGTTAGTTTTTAGTAATATGAGCGAAGAGAATGCTTTGGATGTTTTAGAAATATTCAGAGCTTCATCTGCATCTATGAATGTCGAATGGAATTATGAGGTAAAACATTTAAATTTGATGCTGGGTAAGTTTGGTGATGCCCATTTTTGGTTGGCGTTTGTTTTATCATTATTGATATCAGAAACAAACGATGAGCCGGTTTTAATGGTCGCCAGCGTTGGTGATGACTATGTCTTTAATGTTATAAAACAGTTTGATAATAACAAGGAGCGTTAAATTGAGCATCCCAGCGAAATGGAGGGTTATTGGCCTTATTTCATGTCTTTTTATCTTTGGTATGTTGACTGCTATAGGGACTTACTATTATGGAGAAAAATTTGGGTGGGTATCATCTAAGGAAAAGGTGAGCCTTTGGTTCTTATGCATGTTTTTATTTTCCGTATTTCTTATGTTGATGAATTTCGGTGTATGGTTCTATCACAGGGAGCCTTGGTTTCAATCTATCAGGAGTAGGAAGTCTCTCGCAGTTAATTTTCAAAATAAGTATAAAAAAACCAGTAAAAAGGATCCTATAAAAGCTCATCTATGCCGACGCTATGGCTACTTGTGGCAAAATAAAGTCCGTCTACTGTTAGTTACTGGTGATGAAGCAGCCATCGAAAAACTGATTCCCGGCCTACAAAGCAGCCATTGGCAGGAAGGTGACCGTACGGTATTGATTTATGGTGGGAGCCTGTCCTCGGACGTTGATGTTGAAAAATACACCGCACTTCGCAAATTGCGACGTGGCCGTCCGCTGGACGGAATTATCTGTGTGGTTAATGAAGAGCTGAATCTTACGGTCCAGACGAGCGACAACGATTTACGTGGGCTGGAGAAAATCAGCGAAGTGCTGCGTTATTCTGCTCCAGTCTGGTTGTGGCGGTTATGTAGTAGTGAGTGGTCTCAGGTAGGACGTGATCAGCAACCGGTTGGTATCACTCTGCCGTCACGGGCGATGCCAGACACTGTAGCAACACAACTCAGAAAGTTACTGCCACAACTACGGGAACAGGGACTTTCGCAGATTGCTGAAAATCGTCAAAATGATTTCCTGCTGCGTCTTGCCCGGGAGCTTGAACAAGGGGGAAGTGAGTTATGGGCAACTCGTCTGACGCCGTGGCTGCACAGTTCTCAGCAACGTGTTCCATTGCGGGGGCTGATGTTCAGTCAGATAAATAAGCCTGAACTTTTTAATGAGGACACTGGAAGGGATCTGGATCACGAGCATGTGCAGTCATTACACAAACATGCGCTAACTTTGCCAGCAACATGGATTGGGATTACTGAAGGGTGCATGCGCGTCCGCGGTCATCGCGTTGGTATTGCCTGGGAACGCACATTGGCATGGAGCATCATGACGGCCGTGGGTCTCTGGGGCATTGGTCTGTTGCTCTCCTTTGCTATGAACTACGGACAAATCTCCTCTGTTGCAGGAAAAGCCCGCAACCTGGTTGAACATCCTTCTGTATCCGACTATCAGCTGACGGGACTCCATGATCTGCGAAATGACGCAGGCCGCCTGCTGCACAATGTTCAGGAGGGGAGTCCGTGGTATCAGCGCTTTGGCCTTGACCATAACCAGCAGTTGCTCGATGCGTTGCTGCCCTGGTACGGCGTGGCGAACAACCGCCTGATTCGCGACCCGGCAAATGCCGCCCTGGCACAGAAGCTCACTGCGCTGGTAGGCTCAGCGCCCGGCAGCGATCAGCGGGCGCAATTGGCGAAGCCGGGGTATGACCAGCTGAAAGCCTGGCTGATGATGGCTCGCCCGGATAAAGCCGACGGCGCGTATTACGCCCAGACGATGAAAAGCGTGCAGCCTACGCGCATGGGCATTTCAACCGGCCTGTGGCAAAGCCTGTCGCCGGACTTGTGGGCCTTTTACATCACCGAACTGCCTGAGCAGCCACAGTGGAAAATCACGCCGGATGCGCAGCTGGTCAGCCAGAGTCGTCAGGTGCTGCTCCAGCAGATTGGCCGCCGCAATGCAGAAAGTACGCTGTATGAGAACATGCTCAAATCCGTGCGTCGTAACTTTGCAGATATCTCTCTGGAAGACATGACCAGCGGTACCGATGCGCGACGACTGTTCACCACCGAGGAGGTGGTGCCGGGCATGTTCTCTCGTCAGGCATGGGAAGGTGGCGTTCAGCAGGCCATAGAGAAAGCAGCCCGTTCACGTCGGGATGAAATCGACTGGGTACTCAGTGATTCACACAAGGCTGTATCGGCTGACCTGTCGCCGGAAGCGCTCAAAGCCCGTCTGACAGAACGTTACTTTACCGACTTTGCTGGCAGCTGGTTGAGCTTCCTCAACAGCCTGCAACTCAACCCGACAAACAATATTGCCGATGTGACGGACCAGCTGACCCTGATGAGTGATGTCCGCCAGTCTCCGATGATTGCCCTGATGAATACCCTCGCCTGGCAGGGACAGACCGGCCAGCAAAGCGAAGGTCTTTCGGATTCGATCCTCAAATCGGCTAAGGATCTGGTAGGCGGAAAAGACAAGCCTGCGATTGACCAGTCTGCGTCAGGACCGCAGGGGCCGCTGGATGAAACCTTCGGACCGCTGCTTCAGCTGCTGGGTAAAAATAAAGGCAGCAACGTCATGTCGGCTGACAACTCGCTGAGCCTGCAGACGTACCTGACCCGCATCACCCGAGTACGCCTGCGTCTGCAGCAGGTTGCAAACGCCTCGGATCCGCAGGAGATGATGCAAACCCTGGCGCAGACCGTGTTCCAGGGCAAAAGCGTGGATCTGACTGACACTCAGCAGTATGGCAGCCTGATTTCGGCAAGCCTTGGCGAAGAGTGGAGCGGGTTTGGCAGCACGATGTTTGTGCAGCCGCTGACTCAGGCCTGGGAGACCGTGCTTCAGCCGTCTGCGGCCAGCCTGAATGATAAGTGGAGCCGTTCAGTCGTGGCGAACTGGCACACGGCATTTGACGGACGCTTCCCGTTTGTGGCGAGTAAGAGTGATGTTTCCTTGCCGATGCTTGCCGAGTTTATACGTAAGGACAGCGGGCGTATTGAACGCTTTCTGAATACGGAACTTAGCGGTGTGCTGCACAAAGAAGGCAGCCAGTGGGTGCCGGATAAGGTCAACAGTCAGGGGTTAAACTTTAACCCGGCGTTTCTGCGCGCCATTAATCAGCTGACCCAGCTGTCGGACATTCTGTTTACCGATGGCAGTCAGGGCATCAGCTTTGAACTGCAGGCACGTCCGGTACCACAGGTTGTGGAAACGCAACTGACGATTGATGGACAAAAGCTGCATTACTTTAACCAGATGGCTGACTGGCAGTCCTTCCGCTGGCCGGGAGAGACTTATAAGCCGGGAACCATGGTGACCTGGACCACGGTTAACGCAGGGGCGCGTCTCTTCGGCGACTACAGCGGAACCTGGGGCTTTATTCGCTGGCTGGATCAGAGCAAGCGCCAGCAGCTCGACCGCAGTCAGTGGATGATGAATTTCACCGCCCCGGATGGTCGCACCCTGCAATGGGTATTGCGTTCACAGCTTGGCAGTGGGCCGCTGGCGCTACTGGCTTTGCGCGGCTTCACGCTGCCGGATGAGATCTTCAGCGTTGACAGCGCGGCCACGGCTCAGGCGCTGATGGCGAATACCGAAGACAATGACATGGACGAAAGCGAATAATGGACACTCTGCAGAATCTGATTGCCGCCTGTCAGGCGGACGAAACCCAACTGCGAAAGCAGGCTCAGGCACGCACGGAAAGCTGGCACCCCTGGCTTGCCCCGGTAAATGAGACCCGTGCAACAGGAGAAGACCCCGGGTATGACGATGATTTCCAGCGTATAAGAGAGGAGGTGAATAAACTCTCCGGTATCGATACGGGACTGATTTGTACGCTTGCCGAAAAACTGCTGACGACTACCGCCAAAGATATCCGCATTGCGACCTATTACTGCTGGGCGCGATTGCACCAGGATGGTGAAACAGGCTTTGCCGAAGGGCTTGAGTTAATGGCGGGATTGCTGCAGCGCTACGGAACGCAACTTCATCCGCAGCGGGAGCGAAGCCGTAAGCCCGCGCTTGAGTGGCTTGCAGGTTCTCGTCTGCTTGACAGCCTGTCACTCTGGCCAGAAGTGGTCCGCGATGATGCCCTTCGCACGGCAGGCGCGCTGTTGCTCATCCATGACGCTCTGCAAACAGAGCCGGAAACGTCACGACCCGAGCTGAATGCCCTGTACAGCGCGCTGGAATCCCGCCTGATGAAGGCGGGGGGCGTGGATGCCGTGGTACCTCAGAATGCCGGTAATCAGCCCCAACTCCCGGCTTCGTACTCGACGGAGTCTGACGCACCCGTTATGAGCCGCATCACGTCCGGTCAGGATCTGCTGGCGCAGGCACGCACGTTGACCGGGTATCTGCGTGAACAACCCGATGGCTGGCTTGCCGCTCACCGGCTGATGAAGAGCCTGAGGCACGACACCCTGAGCGCTATTCCTGCACCGGATGCCGAAGGGAAAACACGCATTGAACCACCCCGGGCAGACCAGCGGGCGATGCTGAAACGCCTGTACCTGCAGCAGAGCTGGCTGGAGATACTGGAGCAGGCGGACAGCACCTTCTCGCGTGGCGCTAATCACCTCTGGCTGGATCTGCAATGGTATATCCATCAGGCGCTGGTGAAGTTGGGGCAGGATGTGCTGGCCGACATCATCACCGCCGACCTGAAAGGGCTGCTGCGCCGCCTTACCGGACTGGAAACCCTGGCTTTTAATGACGGGACGCCATTTGCCGATGAGCTCACGCTGAACTGGATTAATCAGAGCGTACTGGACGATATGTCCGGCTGGCGGGATGAGCCGGTCAGTGCCGGCAGTGGAGAGGATAACGATATCCTGACCCTCGAGCCTGAAGCGCTGGAGAAAGCGGACACGGACGGTCTGGACGCGGCACTCCATTGGCTGCAGACCCGCCCGGGCACCGACGCCACAAAAGACAAATGGCTGCTGCGCCTGCTGATGGCGCGTATAGCCGAGCAGAAGGGCAAAAATGAACTTGCCCTCCATCTTCTGGGCGAGCTGGACAGTACAGCACAGTCAATCACCCTCACGCAGTGGACACCGGCGCTGTTGTTTGAAGTCAAATCCCGCCGACTCAGACTGCTGCGCATGAAAGCCTCGCGCAGCGAAACCGATAAATCACGGCTTCAGCCTGAGATGGATTTGCTTCTGTCCGGTCTGATTGCGCTCGATCCGGCAAGCAGTGCGGTGCTTTGCGGGTAAAACGCTGGCTTACATTTAAAACATAATTATTCAGGTTCTTATGGACGATTTAACCCTGCGTTATTACGACGCCGAAATGCGCTATCTGCTGGAAGCCGGCGAAGAGTTTGCCCGTGCTCATCCCGAGCAGGCGGCAATGCTCAACCTCGATAAAGCGGGCGCGCGGGACCCGTACGTGGAGCGCCTGTTTGAAGGCTTTGCCTTCATGATGGGTCGGCTGCGTGAGAAACTCGACGATGATCTGCCCGAACTGACCGAAGGGCTGGTCAGCCTGTTATGGCCGCATTACCTGCGTACGATTCCGTCGATGTCGGTGGTGGAATTCACCCCTGACTGGCGTGAAATGAAAGAGCAGATGCGTATTGTCAAAGGCTTCGAGGTTAATTCACGGCCAATCGGCGAGAAGGGCACGCGCTGCCGGTACACCACCACCAAAGAGATTACCCTTCAGCCCTTGTCGCTGGAGCACGCCCGCCTGTCGACCGATCCTGATGGGCGTTCAGTTATCAGCCTGCGCTTCAACTGCAGCCCTCTTGCCGACTGGAGCCGTGTCGATCTCAGCCTGATCCCGCTTTACTTTAACGCTGATGCACCACTCGCCTGCGCCATGCATGAAGCTTTTACCATGAATGTTGCTCGCCTGTGGCTACGGATGCCAGGCGGCATGGACAGAAAACCGCTCGACGGGTATTTCACCGCGCTGGGATTTGGCGATGACGACGACCTGTGGCCGAAGGGCAGCAGCAGCTTTAGCGGATATCAGCTGTTGCTGGAGTACTTCACCTTCCGCGAGAAATTCATGTTCACCGGCCTGCGTGGTCTGGAAAGCGTGGTCTTTCCGGCTGAACTTCCCTGGTTTGAAATCGACGTGGTGCTGGCGGAACGCTGGGAGTATGACTTCAGCTTTACCGAAAAGCATCTGCGCCTGAACTGCGTGCCGGTGATAAACCTGTTCCCGCTGGAATCTGACCCGCTTACGCTCAACTCATTGCAAACTGAATACCTGCTGCGGCCGATGCGCGTGCAGGACGGTCATACAGAGATTTACGCGGTCGATTCAGTGATGTCATCGAGTCAGCATACCTACGTGCCGTTTTCCAGCTTCCGCCACAAAGGCGGCATGATGCGCCATGAAGCGCCGGAATATTATTACCACACCCGCGTGCGTCGCGGCCCGTCGGGTCTGCACAATACCTGGCTTATTCTTGGCGGTGAAGCGTTTGATAACCACACGGTACCGGCAGACGAGAGCCTGTCCCTGACGCTCACCGGCACCAACGGCCAGCTTCCGCGACGGGCGCTGCAAAGCACCGTGCTCGATACGGTGATGAAAACCACGTCAGCCAGCATCGCCGTACGTAACCTCTGTGCGCCAACGCTTCCCTGTTATCCCCCGGCCCAGGATCGTTTCCACTGGCGCGTGCTGAGCCACCTTGGCAGCGGTTTCCTGTCGATGATGGACAACGCCGACGTGCTGCGCGGCACTCTGGCGCTCTATGAGTGGACCGACAGCGAGATGAATCGCCGTCGCCTGGAAGCGATCATTGATGTGAAGCACAGCGAAACCGAGCGCTTCGAGCAGGGTTACCTTGTTCGCGGCGTGCAGATTGAAGTCACGCTCGATAGCCATGGTTTTGCCGGGCGCGGCGACATCTGTCTGTTCGGCGAGATGCTGAGCCGCTTCTTTGCGCTCTATACCGATATCTATCTGTTTAACCGCCTGATTATTATTCTGCAACCGATCGGAGAACGCCTGGAATGGGAAGAGAAGCACAACCGGCGCATTCCCGGCTGACCCCGCGGCTGGAAGCCGAACTTCACCGCATCAACTTTTACCGTTTATGCCAGCTGCTGGAGAAACGTTATCCTGGCAGACCGCTGTTGGGATCGACCAGCCATCCGGCGGATGACCCGGTACGCTTTGCGCCGCATCCGGGGATGGGGTTCCCGGCCAGCGAGCTGAAAGCGGTTGAATACGACGAGGATGATAGCGGCAAGCCGCCGGTTATTCGCACCACGTTTATGGGGATGTACGGCGTCGACTCACCGTTACCGACGGCCTATCTCGATGACATTACGCAGCGACGGGAAGGGCATGACGCGCTGCAGGGCTTTCTGGATATCTTCAGTCACCGCATCCTGACGCAGTTTTACCGCATCTGGCGTAAATACTCCTATCCTGCCACGTTTGAACCGGGCGGTAGCGACAGCATTTCACAGTCGCTGCTGGGCCTGGTGGGGCTGGGTATACCGGGTACGGCAAACCATATTGCCACGCCAGTGTCGCGCTTTCTGGCGCTGCTGGGCGTTCTGCAGCAGCCAGGCAAAACCCAGGAAGGGATGCAGGCGCTGGTGAGCCTGCTTGCTCCGGATACCCGCGTAAAGGTCAGCCCGTACTGCCTTCGACCGGTGGAGATCGGTAAGCCGCTGGGTTTTTACGGTGATGACGATTTCCTGCTTGATGGCAATACGCCTTTAGGGGACGAAGCAATGGATGCGGGCAGCCAGCTGCTGGTCGCGCTCAAGACCGATAACGAACAGGAAGCGCAGGGCTGGAAACCGGATGGTCTGCTTTATCAGGATTTTCTGGTGATGCTGCGGGTGTACCTGGGATGGCGGTTTAAGGCCAGGATCACCCTGACCACGCCTGTCCGACTGCTGGCCGCCCCTCCTTTAGGCGAAAATCCTTTCTGGCTGGGAATGAACGGCGTGCTGGGAGCTGAAGCTGACAGCCTTCCTGATGATATTCCTGAGACCTTTACGACAGAGCTGGGTTATTACCGCGGGCTGGAGCCTGCGAAACCACAACAAGGAAACCGACGTGTTACGTACAAGTTTAACTAAGACCACGCGCTGGCTGTTGCCCCTGATGGCACTCTCTCTGACGGGCTGCGGAGTGACGCAAAGCGTTACTGACGGTACCAGGTCAGCGTTTAATGCCGTGTTCTATAAAAAAATTAAAGTACTGCATCTGGACTTCACCGCACGCGAGGCGCTGAACACCGACTCCCGGGAAAATCATTCGTTGTCTGAACCTGTGGTGGTCCGGATTTACCAGCTCAAAGACCGCAAAACCTTTGATAAGACGGTCTATCAGCAACTGCTTCAGGATGATGACACCCTTCTGAAAGAGGACCTGCTGGCGAGTCGTGATGTCGTAGTGAAACCGGGCGGTGATGCAAACCTCGATATGCCCATGGAAGAAGCGGCACAGTTTGTTGCTGTGGTGGGGCTGTTTCGCCATCCGGATATGACCAACAATACCTGGAAGCAGGTAATCAACCGCAGCGAACTGGATCCGGACAAACCCCGCATTCTGGAGGCTGGCGATAACTCTCTGACACTGCAACCACTTAAGGACGACTAATGCCCCAGGGACATAACACGCCGTCGCTGTATGAAATGCTAACCGGAAATTTCACCGGTGGCCTCAACCTCTGCCAGGTCAGCGAGGAAAATCAGGTCATTCTGTCGGTACTGGATAACATGCAGCGCGTTCTCAACTGCCGCGCCGGCACGCTGGCGCATCTGCCCGACTATGGCCTGCCGGATATGACCAAAATCCTCCAGGGTATGCCAGGTACCGCCCATGAACTGATGGGCACCCTGTCGGCTGTCCTGCTCAAATATGAACCCCGCCTGAAAAGGATATGTGTAGTACTGCTGGAGCAAAACGTACCTGGCGAGCTGCGTTATGCCATTGATGCTGAGCTCAAAGGTATCGGCCTGGTGCGCTACGGCACCGAGTTTATGCCGGAAGGGCGGGTTCTCCTGCGGCATCTTAAGCAACAGCAATATCTCGATACGAAAACTCGTCTGTAAGGCCAGAAAACACCATGTCAGTAAAATCACAGTTCCTCAAAAAACTACAGGCCAGACAGCCAGTTCCGGTTTCGTTTACCAGCAAAACTCAGGCCGATATTGCAGCGTTCCGCCAGCGAATGGCACAGCTTCAGGAGCAAATGGACGCGTGGCTGACAGGTACCGGACTGAATATGGAGCTGTTCACTGCATCGGTCACGGACCTGCTGGTGGAGGGCGGGGCTTTTGACATTCCCGGGATCGTCCTGCATTACGACGACCGGTCTGTAACGTTTACGCCGGTATTTTTGTACGGTCAGGGCGTGACCGGATGTGTGGAAGCGGTCTTTCACAATAAAGGAAGCATATCGTCACTGGGGCGTTTATTTATGCGTTCAGGTACGGTGAGCGACTGGACCTATACTCCGGCGGGTGCATTATCACGTTCTGGACAGCGTTTTGATGAGAGCACATTTTTTGGTCTGATTCTGGCGCTTCTGCCATAGCTGCGGGTACTGCAGCCCCCTCTGAATATGCAGCACGCGAAGCCGCATAAACGACGACCTTCACTCACTCCTGATACGCCAAATGGACGACTGGCCATGAATGACATTATCCCACGTAAAATCAAAACCGGCGGCGACCCGCGCACGCTACCGGACTATACCGCCCTGCGTGATGAACTGAGTAAGCTCACCCATCCGGCGCGTCCAGACGTTAACTGGCGGCATGTCGAAAAACTTTGTCTTTCACTGTTTGAGCAGAACGGCGTGGAGCTTCAGACGCTGGCCTGGTACACGCTGGCTCGGACGCAGCTGGCCGGATTATTCGGGCTCAATGAAGGCCTGGCGATACTGGAGGCGCTGATTAGTCATAAGTGGGGGGCGATGTGGCCACAGCCGGTTCATGCCCGCATGGAAATCCTCAGCAGTCTGAGTCAGCGCCTGCAGCAACGGATGCGCTCGCTTCCGCTGAATTACAGCGACCTTAGCCAGCTGTACCGGGCGGAGCAACTGCTTACCGGACTGGGAGAGGTACTGCAGCGTCTGGAGCTTAAACATCTGAGTCAGCTCGATACGTTGCGTACCCTGATGCACAACAGTGCTGTCCGGCTGGAAAACAGCGAGGGAGCAACCGTCTCTGCCAGTGGTCCTGTTGAAGAAGATAACGCCCGGAACGAAGCAGTAAAATGGGTGTATGTCGCACAGTCGGAGTACCCGGCGAATGTTGACGTTCAGACGGCAATCCCCGGTCCGATGAAAAAGTGGAAATCTTTCGTCGCCGGAATGGGGACCATGCTGGTGATAAGCGCACTTGCATTATGGAGTTGGCAGTATCTTCACCGTCCTGACCCGCTACAGGCTCAGCTTGCAGCCTCATTGTCACCTTTACCTGCACCTCTGTCATCTGAACAGCTTAAAACGTTGCGCCAGCAATCTTCGTTACCGAAAACGGCGATCGCGCAAACGCAGCAGCAACTTGCCCTGCTGGATAAATTGCCTCCTGACTGGAGTATGACTTACAGCCGAAAACTCACGGAACAGGCTGAGATGTTGTGGCCGGAGCAGGCTAAGCCTCTGGTTCAACAGTGGCAGCAGCAACGGAATGCCGCGGCGTTACCAACAGAACAACTGAACGGCTGGCATCAGGGAATGGCGACGCTGGAGAAGTTGAGTCACCGCCTGAACGGTCTGGATGAGCAGAAGGGGAAATACATGACCGTCAGTGAGCTGAAGTCAGTGGTTTTTTCAGCTATGCAGTCATTTAATCAATCGATACCGGCTGAAGAACAGCTCCGACGACTGTCGCAGTATCCTGCTGGAAATGTACTTCCTGAAGGGGAGAAGACTCAACTTGAGCTGCATTTAAAACAACTGGCAACGCGTTATGCTCAAATAAAACAGGACGCCTCTGCTCAATGAGTTGATGGGGCGAAATTGGCTGAAAAAAGAGAGAAAGGTCAAAGTGTCCCCTGCAGGAATCGAACCTGCAACTAGCCCTTAGGAGGGGCTCGTTATATCCATTTAACTAAGGGGACGAGGCGGCACGAGTATAGCGTTATTTACACTTTGCGTTAAGCGCATCGCCGCCTGACTGCTCAAAGAGTCACCATTCAGCCCGTTTTTTTGCCGAATTGCCCTCATTCTCCTGCGCCTTTAGCTCAGCTTTGCGTTTGTTAGACATGTCGTTACGAATTTGGGCATGGCTTAACAGCGCGAAGATAAACGTTCCGCCGCAGATATTCCCGGCCAGCGTCGGAAGGGCGAACGGCCAGAAAAAATCAGTCCAGTGAAGCGTACCATTAAAGACCAGATAAAGTATTTCAACGGTACCGACCACAATATGCGTGGTGTCCGCCAGGGCAATCAGCCAGGTCATCAGTATGATCACCACAATTTTGGCGCTGCCTGCGGAAGGAAACATCCACACCATCGTGGCGATAATCCAGCCGGAGATGATGGCGTTTGCAAACATTTCGGCCGGCGTGTTTTTCATCACGTCCATGCCAATTTTCACAAACGCATCCCGGGTAGGTTCATCAAAGATCGGCATATATTCAAACGCCCAGGCGGCGATACCCGTGCCGATAATGTTACCCAGCAGGACCACGCCCCACAAACGCAACAATAAACCGAAATTGCCGAGGGTTGGATTTTGCATCACTGGCAGAACGGCAGTCACCGTGTTTTCAGTAAACAGCTGCTGGCGGGCCATGATGACAATAATAAAGCCGAAGGTATAGCCGAGGTTCTCCAGTAAAAAACCGCCGGGGACACCCTCAAGTTGAACATGAAATATCCCTTTTGCGAGCAGTGACGCGCCCATTGACAGTCCCGCAGCGATGGCTGACCAGAAGAGGGCCATGGCATCGCGCTCCATCTCCTTTTCGCCATCCTGGCGTATATGTTCGTGAATTGCCATCGCGCGGGAGGGGAGGCGATCTTCATCAACTTCTATCTTCTCGCCGCGCGCTTTCTCCTCGCTCTCAATTTCAATATCCTCTTTGCTCTCTGCAATTTTGTCTTCACCCACTTCTTTCATAACGGCTCCCGGAGGTTGATCTTTCTTTTAAGCGTAGCGGCTTTTATCAGGATGCCTGTGGGGATGCTCTTAAATTGGCGGCAATGACAACAAAGGTGAGACATCTCTTTCAAAGGCATTATAAAATTGCCAGCGAAACGAATTCCAAAAGCCAGGCTATGCTGAGATCAGAGCCACGGTGTTTATTGCCCGTGCTTGTGCTCATAGACATCGGTAAACGTGCTGTTACAATCACTTGCACGTTTACAGACGGAGCGCCAGATGCTTCGTTACGGATGGCAATCAACGATAGCCATACTGAACAGGGAGATATTTATGAAACTTCGGCTGTCGGCGCTTGCGCTGGGCATGACGATGCTTGTGGGCTGCGCCAGCTCCGGGGAGCAAACGGGACGCTCCGATCCTCTCGAAGGATTTAACCGCTCAATGTATAGCTTCAACTACAACGTGCTGGATCCGTATGTGGTTCGGCCGGTGGCAGTGGCATGGCGCGATTATGTTCCACAGCCTGCGCGTAACGGGCTAAGCAACTTTACCAGCAACCTCGAAGAGCCCGCGGTTATGGTGAACTACTTCCTGCAGGGCGACCCGTATCAGGGGATGGTGCACTTTACTCGCTTCTTCCTGAACTCCCTGCTGGGGATGGGCGGCTTTATTGATGTCGCTGGCATGGCGAACCCGAAACTGCAGCGTGAACAACCGCACCGCTTCGGCAGCACCCTGGGGCATTATGGCGTAGGTTATGGTCCGTATGTCCACCTGCCGTTCTATGGCAGCTTCACCGTGCGTGATGATGGTGGCGATATGGTCGATACGCTGTATCCAGTCCTGTCGTGGCTGACCTGGCCGCTGTCGATTGGTAAATGGACGGTGGAAGGGATTGAAACCCGTGCGCAATTGCTCGACTCAGACGGTCTGCTGCGCCAGTCTTCCGATCCTTACATTATGGTGCGCGAAGCATACTTCCAGAATCACGATTTTATTGCCAACGGTGGCAAGCTGAAGCCGGAGGAGAATCCAAACGCGAAGGCTATCGAAAACGAACTCAAAGATATCGATTCGGAATAAATAAAAAAGGTGAGCGATGCTCACCTTTTTCGATTTCAGTGCGCTTAGAACGCGTAGTTAAAGTTCGTACCGAACAGCCAGGCTTTACCTTCAGAGGTAAACTCGTACGGACCTTCCTGGAACGTCACTTTCTGACCGTGCATATAAGATACGCCCGCATCGATGGACGCATTCTCGTTGAACGCATATGTCGCACCAGCACTTAACCAGAAGCGGTCCTGATCCGGAATGGAAATGGAACGTTTGTCTGCCGGAACCGGGCTGTCGTCAAATGCGATACCGGAGCGGAAAGTCCAGTTTTTATCGTAGTAGTAGGTGGTACCCAACGCAATACGATAGGCGTCGTGGAAGCTTTCATCCTTATAGAACAGCGTTTGACCATTGTTGCCGGTTGCTTTCAGCTCCTGGAACTGGCTCCAGCTGGTGTAGGCCAGGCTATAGTGAATAGCCCATTGTGGTGCCACGCGGTTGTAACCGGAGACTTCCCACATTTCTGGTAAATGCAGCGACAGTGAACCTGGAACTGTCTGGTTTGAGGTGCCCCATGGAATGGTGGTACCCGCGCCTGGAACCAGGTTGTTGACTGGCGCCAGGATGCCGCTCTTGTAATCGCCGTCGAAGTCAATTTTCACTTCGGAACGATAGGTCAGGCCCCAACGGTTGTTTTTGTCCAGCTCATACAGGATACCGGCGTTCCAGCCATAGCCCCACTCATCACCTTTCAGGCTGGCAATTTTATTGCTGTTTTTCGGCAGGCTGGCAGTCTGCTCGCCGGAGTAACGCTCAATTTTTGCATCAGCGTAGACGGCATCAAAGCCCAGACCAAAGCTCCAGCTGTCGTTCAGACGATAAGCACCGCTCAGGTTCAGGTTCAGCGTCGTCAGATCGGTTTTACCGCCGTATTCACCTGCCGGATAGTTGTTATTGAATTCAGTTGCAAGGCCGTAGTTGGACGTGACGGACGCCCCCCAGCCAAATTGCTCATTAATAGGTGCAACGAAGTGCAGGTTGGGTACCCATGCGGTCGGGGCAATATTGTCCGCTTTCAGGCTCGCACCTGTGTAAGGCGACTTGCCAGAAATGTTGACATCAGGATCGATATATACCGCACCCGCAGAGAAGGTCGGGCGATCGAACATCATGATCAGTGCAGGGTTACGGCTGGCGTTACCTGCATCATCAGCAATTGCACCTTCCCCAGAATACGCGCGGCCAAGGCCAGAGGAAGAAAATTCGTTTAACTGAAAGCCCGCTGACCAGGCGGAAGTGGAGACGATTGCCACTGCGACTGCCAGCGCAGTCTTGTTGAACAGGGTTTTCTGGCTCATGACCATAACCTCATTGAGTTATTTTTATTCAATAATTGTTACATACCGTAACAGGAGCGCGAAGTGTAGGGTCTGAGGTTTGACAGACAAATCAGACCAGTGGCCAGAGTATAGGTCTGACCAGCTGGGATGTTGCAAGTTTGTTTATTAATATTTTCAAACATGTTTCATGAAACGAGATCTGGTTGGCAAAAATGTGACCATCGCGACTCAGTCAAAAGGGTGGTTTTTGTTTTAGATCATTTTTTAGTGTGATATTGGTCACTTATCCGATTTTGCGCCATTAACGGCTGGAGAGAGCCTGCGCCGGGGCGTAAAATAGCAGCATCGTGTTTATCTCGCGCGCTGCGCGAATACAGAGGAAATTGAGCTATGAGTAAATGCAGTGCTGATGAAACCCCGGTTTGCTGCTGTATGGATGTTGGCACCATCATGGACAACTCCGATTGCACAGCGTCTTACAGCCGTGTGTTCACCAACCGCGCTGAAGCGGAAGAAACCCTGTCCGCGCTGAGCAAGCGTGCGCGTGATGTTGAATCCGATCCGTGCGAAATCAAATCTACCTTCACCGAGGTGGACGGCGGCGTGAAGCTGGATATTGACTTCGTGTTTGCGTGCGAAGCAGAAACGCTGATTTTCCAGCTGGGCCTGCGTTAATTCCTGCGGGCTGGTGCCCTCACCCCGACCCTCTCCCACGGGAGAGGGTGCAAACACTAAAAACGGTAACCTACGGGTTACCGTTTTGCTTTTACCTCGGGGCATTTTCTTTTTCTTCTCTGTGTCTTACCTCGCACTTTTTCGTTTCCCCAATTGGCTGAATGTAAAAAAATGGTTAAGACTATTATCAGGTCAGACCACTTAACGTTTGCGTCAATTTTTTACAGGGGAGTGTTATGAGTCAGGCATTACCGCTTATTACCCGTCAGGGCGATCGCATTGCCATTGTCAGTGGTTTGCGTACGCCGTTTGCGCGTCAGGCAACGGCGTTTCATGGCATACCGGCTGTCGATCTGGGGAAAATGGTGGTGGGGGAGATGCTGGCTCGCAGCGAAATTCCGCCTGAGGTCATTGAACAGCTGGTTTTCGGCCAGGTGGTTCAGATGCCTGAAGCTCCCAATATTGCGCGAGAAATTGTCCTCGGCACCGGGATGAGCGTTCATACGGATGCCTATAGCGTCAGCCGCGCCTGCGCGACCAGTTTCCAGGCGGTGGCTAACGTGGCGGAAAGCCTCATGGCGGGCACCATTCGCGCCGGGATCGCCGGAGGCGCTGATTCCTCTTCGGTACTGCCTATTGGCGTCAGTAAAAAGCTGGCCCGTATTCTGGTGGATGCAAACAAAGCCCGCACGACCGGCCAGAAGCTCAAACTCTTCTCGCGTTTACGTCTGCGCGACCTGATGCCTGTACCCCCTGCTGTCGCTGAATATTCTACCGGCCTGCGCATGGGCGATACCGCGGAACAGATGGCGAAAACCTATGGCATTACCCGTGAGCAGCAGGACGCGCTGGCGCATCGTTCACATCAGCTGGCGGCGAAAGCCTGGTCAGAGGGCAAGCTCACCGACGAGGTGATGACCGCCTATACGCCTCCTTATCGGGAACCACTGGTTGAAGACAACAATATCCGCGGTACCTCGACGCTGGCGGATTACGCCAAACTGCGTCCGGCGTTCGACCGTAAACATGGCACCGTGACTGCGGCCAACAGTACACCGTTGACGGATGGGGCAGCCGCCGTGATCCTGATGACCGAATCCCGCGCGAAAGAGCTGGGCATCACCCCTCTGGGCTATTTGCGC
Source organism: Enterobacter sp. ZOR0014 (assembly GCF_000798855.1). Lineage (NCBI taxonomy): Bacteria > Pseudomonadati > Pseudomonadota > Gammaproteobacteria > Enterobacterales > Enterobacteriaceae > Enterobacter > Enterobacter sp. ZOR0014. The sequence continues at coordinate 19,319 of NZ_JTLF01000107.1, forward strand.
AGCTATGCCTTCACCGCCATTGATGTCTGGCAGGACATGTTGTTAGGTCCGGCCTGGTCCACGCCGCTGGCGCTGGATCGCGCAGGGCTGTCGCTGGCTGATTTAACCCTGATTGATATGCACGAAGCCTTCGCCGCACAAACCCTGGCAAACGTACAGCTGCTGGCAAGCGAGCGTTTTGCACGTGATGTGCTGGGGCGCGCCCATGCCACGGGTGAAGTGGATCAAAGCAAATTCAACGTGCTGGGTGGTTCGATTGCCTATGGTCATCCGTTTGCGGCGACAGGGGCGAGGATGATTACTCAGACATTACACGAGCTACGTCGCCGCGGTGGCGGGTTTGGCTTGGTGACCGCCTGTGCGGCGGGTGGCCTGGGTGCTGCAATGGTTCTGGAGGCTGAATAATGGAAATGACATCTGCATTTAACCTGACGGTTCGCCTCGATAACGTCGCCGTGATCGCCATTGATGTGCCTGACGAAAAAATGAATACCCTAAAGGCGGAGTTTGGCACTCAGGTTCGCGCGATGCTCAGGCAGATCCGCGAAAACAAGGCCATTCGCGGTCTGGTGTTTATCTCGGCCAAGCCGGACAACTTTATTGCCGGGGCCGACATTAACATGATCGCCCGGGCGCAAAGCGCGCAGGAAGCGGAAGATCTTGCGCGTCAGGGGCAGCAGGTGATGGCCGAGATCAACGCGCTGCCGATCCCGGTGATTGCCGCGATCCACGGTGCTTGTTTGGGGGGGGGACTGGAGCTGGCGCTGGCCTGCCACAGCCGCATTTGTACTGACGATGCGAAAACCGTTCTGGGCCTGCCGGAAGTGCAATTAGGTCTCCTTCCTGGTTCAGGTGGCACGCAGCGTCTGCCGCGCCTGGTAGGGGTTAGCACCGCGCTGGAAATGATTCTCACCGGCAAGCAGCTGCGCGCCCGTCAGGCGCTGAAAGCCGGTCTGGTTGACGATGTCGTTCCCCACGCGATTTTACTGGAAGCTGCTGTAGAACTGGCGCTGAAAGGTCGCCAGCCAAAACGTCCTCTTCCGGTGCGAGAGCGTGTGCTGGCGGGTCCTCTGGGAAGGACGATCCTGTTCAACATGGTGGGCAAAAAGACCGAACAAAAAACCAAAGGCAACTACCCGGCGGCGAAACGAATCCTGGAGGTGATTGAAACCGGGTTATCTCAGGGAAGCAGTAGCGGCTATGCCGCTGAAGCCAAAGCCTTTGGCGAGCTGGCGATGACGCCGCAGTCACGGGCGCTGCGCAGCATCTTCTTCGCCAGCACAGAGGTGAAAAAAGATCCGGGCAGTGAGGCCGAGCCTGCTCCGCTGCGTGCAATTGGCGTGCTCGGGGGGGGACTGATGGGCGGCGGCATTTCTTTCGTTACCGCAAGTAAAGGGAAACTGCCGGTACGCATCAAAGACATTAACCCTAAGGGAATCAACCACGCGCTGCAGTACAGCTGGCAGAACCTTGATCAAAAGGTCAAGCGCCGCCATATCAAGGCAAGCGAGCGTGATAAAACCCTGGCGATGATCTCCGGCACGACGGACTACAGCGGTTTTGCGCACCGCGATCTGGTGATTGAAGCCGTATTTGAAGATCTGGCGCTCAAGCAGCAGATGGTGGCGGACGTTGAACAGCATTGCGCGCCGCATACCATTTTTGCCTCGAATACGTCGTCATTACCCATCGGCGATATCGCAGCGAAAGCCGCGCGTCCTGAGCAGGTGATTGGTCTGCACTTTTTCAGCCCGGTAGAAAAAATGCCGCTGGTGGAGGTGATCCCTCACGGTACAACCAGCCCGCAAACTATCGCTACCGTGGTGAAGCTGGCGAAAAAACAGGGCAAAACCCCCATCGTGGTTGCGGACAAAGCCGGCTTCTACGTCAACCGTATTCTGGCGCCGTACATCAACGAAGCGATGCGGCTGCTGACGGAAGGGGAGAAGATTGAGCACGTCGATGAGGCACTGGTAAAGTTTGGCTTCCCCGTTGGTCCTATCCAACTTTTGGATGAGGTGGGAATAGACACCGGCACTAAAATTATACCTGTACTGGAAGCCGCTTATGGCGATCGTTTTGCGCCGCCTGCAAATATTGTTTCTGCAATTTTGAAGGACGATCGCAAAGGCAGAAAAAATGAACGCGGTTTCTATCTTTACGGCGCGAAAGGGCGTAAAAGCAAGAAACAGGTCGACCCTTCTGTTTATGGGCTTATCCCGACCTCAGGTCAGGGGAGACTCTCCGCCGTTCAGTGTGCTGAACGTTGTGTGATGATGATGCTCAATGAAGCGGCACGCTGCTTTGGTGAGCAGGTGATCAAGAGCGCACGGGATGGCGACATCGGCGCCGTATTTGGTATTGGTTTCCCGCCGTTCCTTGGCGGCCCGTTCCGTTACATGGATACACTCGGCGCGGGTGAAGTGGTGGCTATTTTGCAACGTCTGGCAACGCAATATGGCCCGCGGTTTACACCGTGTGACGAATTATTGCAGATGGCGGAACGGGGCCAGACATTTTGGCCTGCAAGGGAAACTGTCCTCGTAAGCTGAGGTCAAAGAAGGGTAAATCCCGACGTGAATGAACCTGTTCTGGCGATTTTGTAAACAGAGATTGACTATACTTACGCCATTGAGGTAAAAAACAGCGTTTCATTCACCGAATGGATCAGGCACAATGCCCGGCCATCGGGTTTTCTACCTCAGAGCATTTATCGCGGGTAGTCAACGCCGGTGATTCTGGTTAACAAAAGCGGTGCAATATGCAAGTTTTTATCATGCGTCACGGCGACGCGGCACTCGATGCCGCCAGTGACTCAGTACGTCCTTTAACAGTCTGTGGTTGCGACGAATCTCGTCTGATGGCAACCTGGCTTAAAGGCCAAAAAGTGGATATCGAACGCGTTCTGGTGAGTCCGTTCCTGCGTGCAGAACAGACGCTGGACGTGGTAGGGGAGTGTATGAACCTGCCATCCAGTGTCGATGTTCTTCCTGAACTGACGCCATGCGGTGATGTCGGCCTTGTCAGCGCCTACCTTCAGGCACTGTGCAATGAAGGTGTCGCTTCCGCACTGGTCATTTCCCACCTGCCACTGGTTGGCTATCTGGTATCTGAGTTGTGCCCGGGCGAAACGCCGCCAATGTTCACCACATCCGCCATTGCCAACGTCACCCTCGACGAAACCGGCAAAGGGGTCTTTAACTGGCAAATGAGTCCGTGCAACCTGAAGATGGCAAAAGCTATCTGACGTGACGTGCGACAGGGCGGGGTGCAAATGTGCTTCCCGCCATGCTGTCAGGGCAACTCAGGCGGTTGCCACTCCTCAACTTCTATCAACACCAGCAATGCGGCATCTCCGCCGTACTCTTTGGGTGCCTGATGAAACGCCATCACATGTGGATGCTGAGCCAGCCACAGCGGCGTTTGCTGCTTAAGTATATGTTTCCCATGGCCGTGCATCACGCAGGCGCAAAACACGTGTTCGCGGCGACAGGCGGCGATCAGTGCCCCCAGCTCCTGTTTCGCCTGCATCTGCGTTAACCCGTGCAGATCGAGAAACAGCTCCGGTGAATAATCTCCGCGACGTAATTTTTTCAGTTCAAAGTGGCTGACGTCCTCGCGCACGTATTTCACCGCGCCCTGCGTATTCAGCAGCGGTTGAAACTCATCTGAAAAATAGTGGCTGTTATCCGCCTGCTCCTGCAGCAGTCGTTTGACCGGAACGTCGCTGATTTTTTTACGCTGCGGGCGATGGACAATGGTGTCCTGCGTGATTTTACGCGTCCCGGTCATCAGCTGGCGGAAGAGAGCCTGATCCTCCTCGCTGAGCGATGTTTTCTTTTTCATTCGTCATTCTCATCTCGTATTTCCGATAGTGTACCCGACTAAACGCATTTTTTAACCTCAAGCGCGACGCGTCATTGCTGATTTATCGCCGTCTTCATGGCAAACTAGCCGCCGAAAATTATGCGAGCATGCCCTGGAGGAAAGAGTGGATAAAATATTTGTCGATGAAGCAGTAAACGAGCTGCATACCATACAGGACATGTTGCGCTGGTCGGTTAGCCGCTTCAGCGCCGCCAACATCTGGTACGGTCATGGTACCGATAACCCGTGGGATGAGGCCGTTCAGCTGGTGCTGCCGTCTCTTTATCTGCCGCTGGATATTCCGGAAGACATGCGCACCGCGCGCCTGACCTCCAGTGAAAAACACCGCATTGTTGAGCGGGTGATCCGCCGCGTCAACGAACGCATTCCGGTCGCCTACCTGACCAACAAAGCCTGGTTCTGCGGCCACGAATTCTATGTTGATGAGCGCGTGCTGGTGCCGCGTTCACCGATTGGTGAGCTGATCAACAACCACTTTGAAGGCCTGATTCACCATCAGCCGCAGCACATTCTGGATATGTGCACCGGCAGCGGCTGCATCGCGATTGCCTGCGCCTATGCCTTCCCGGAAGCGGAAGTGGACGCCGTCGATATCTCTACCGACGCGCTGGCCGTCACCGAGCACAACATTGAAGAGCACGGCCTGATCCATCACGTTACGCCAATCCGCTCGGATCTGTTCCGCGACCTGCCGACGCTGCAGTACGACCTGATCGTCACTAACCCGCCGTACGTCGACGCGGAAGACATGTCCGATCTGCCAAATGAATACCGTCATGAGCCGGAGCTGGGTCTGGCGTCAGGCACTGACGGCCTGAAGCTGACTCGTCGCATTCTGGCCTGCGCGCCGGATTACCTGACCGACGACGGTGTTCTGATTTGTGAAGTGGGCAACAGCATGGTACATCTGATAGAGCAGTACCCGGATGTGCCGTTCACCTGGCTTGAGTTCGATAACGGCGGTGACGGCGTCTTTATGCTGACCAAAGCGCAGCTGCTCGATGCGCGCGAATACTTCAGTATCTATAAAGATTAATCCAGCGGGCTTCGGCCCGTTTCACAACGCTCAAACACAAACAACAACATCGGAGCCGTGATGGCAGGAAACAGTATTGGACAGATATTCCGCGTGACCACCTTTGGTGAGTCGCACGGGCTGGCTTTAGGTTGTATCGTTGACGGCGTACCGCCCGGCATCGAACTGACTGAAGCTGATTTGCAGCACGACCTTGACCGCCGTCGTCCGGGCACCTCTCGCTACACCACGCAGCGTCGCGAGCCGGATCAGGTCAAAATTCTCTCTGGCGTCTTTGAAGGCCGCACCACCGGGACCAGCATTGGTCTGCTGATCGAAAACACCGACCAGCGTTCTCAGGACTACGGCGCTATTAAAGACGTATTCCGTCCGGGCCACGCTGACTATACCTACGAGCAAAAGTACGGTTTCCGCGACTATCGCGGCGGCGGACGCTCTTCCGCGCGTGAAACCGCGATGCGCGTGGCGGCGGGTGCCATTGCCAAAAAATACCTGCAGCAGAAATTTGGCATCGTCATTCGCGGCTGTCTGACCCAGATGGGCGATATTCCGCTGGCCATTAAAGACTGGGACCAGGTTGAGCAAAACCCGTTCTTCTGCGCCGATGCCGACAAGCTGGATGCGCTGGACGAGCTGATGCGTGGCCTGAAAAAAGAGGGTGACTCCATTGGGGCGAAGGTCACCGTGGTGGCCGACGGCGTGCCGCCAGGCTGGGGCGAGCCGGTGTTTGACCGTCTCGACGCTGACATTGCGCACGCGCTGATGAGCATCAACGCGGTGAAGGGCGTAGAGATTGGCGACGGGTTTGACGTGGTTCAGCTTCGCGGCAGCCAGAACCGCGACGAAATCACGAAAGCGGGCTTCCAGAGCAACCATGCGGGTGGCATCCTCGGCGGGATCAGCAGCGGGCAGCAGATTGTTGCGAATATTGCCCTGAAGCCAACCTCCAGCATTACCGTGCCGGGCCACACGATTAACCGCTCTGGCGAAGAAGTTGAGATGATCACCAAAGGACGTCACGATCCTTGCGTGGGGATCCGTGCGGTGCCGATCGCAGAAGCGATGCTGGCGATCGTGCTGATGGATCACTTCCTGCGTCAGCGCGCGCAGAATGCGGATGTAACGACCACCATTCCACGCTGGTAACCATGAAAAAAACCGCAATTGCTCTGCTGGCGCTGCTCGCCAGTGGAGCCAGTCTGGCCGCCACGCCGTGGCAAAAGATCACCCATCCGGTGGCGGGCAGCGCGCAGTCTATCGGCGCCTTTTCGAACGGCTGTATCGTCGGCGCGCAGGCACTTCCGCTGCAATCGGATACTTATCAGGTGATGCGTACCGACCAGCGCCGTTACTTCGGTCACCCTGACCTGGTGCTGTTTATTCAGCGACTGGGAAACCAGGTACATAACCTGGGGCTGGGGACGATGCTGATTGGCGATATGGGCATGCCTGCGGGCGGGCGCTTTAACGGCGGGCACGCCAGCCACCAGACCGGACTGGATGTCGATATCTTCCTGCAGCTACCGAAAACACGCTGGACGTCCGCGCAACTGCTGAAACCGCAGGCGCTGGATCTGGTGGCGAGTGACGGTAAGCGCGTGGTGCCCTCCCTGTGGACGCGGGATGTGTCCAGCATGATCAAGCTGGCAGCAGAAGATAATGACGTCACGCGGATCTTTGTGAATCCGGCCATCAAACAACAGCTCTGCCTGGATGCCGGAACTGACCGCGACTGGCTGCGCAAAGTGCGCCCGTGGTTCCAGCATCGTGCGCACATGCACGTTCGTTTGCGTTGCCCGGCAAACAGCCTGGAATGTGAAGATCAGCCGTTACCTCCGCCAGGCGATGGCTGCGGTGCGGAGCTGCAGAGCTGGTTTGAACCGGCAAAACCTGGAACCTCTAAGCCTGAGAAGAAGACACCGCCTCCGTTGCCGCCTTCCTGCCAGGCGCTACTGGATGAGCATGTACTTTAATGGATAATTTCGTCGATCTGTTTATGGTGTCCCCGCTGCTGCTGCTGGTGCTGTTTTTTGTTGCCATGTTAGCCGGGTTTATTGATGCGCTTGCTGGCGGCGGCGGGTTGTTAACGGTACCCGCACTGCTGGCGGCGGGCATGAGCCCCGCTCAGGCACTGGCCACCAACAAACTTCAGGCCTGCGGCGGCTCGCTTTCGGCATCGCTCTATTTTATCCGCCGCAAGGTGGTGAGCCTCGCCGATCAGAAGCTCAATATTCTGATGACCTTTATCGGCTCGACGTCGGGCGCGCTGCTGGTGCAGCACGTACAGTCCGATATTTTGCGCCAGATCCTGCCGATTCTGGTTATCTGCATCGGTCTCTACTTCCTGCTGATGCCAAAGCTCGGTGAAGAAGACCGTCAGCGTCGCTTGCATGGCTTGCCGTTTGCCCTGATAGCCGGGGGCTGCGTCGGTTTTTACGACGGCTTCTTTGGTCCGGGCGCAGGCTCGTTTTACGCGCTGGCGTTTGTGACGCTGGCCGGGTTTAACCTCGCTAAATCTACCGCCCATGCCAAAGTGCTTAATGCGACCTCTAACCTTGGTGGCCTGTTGCTGTTTATCATTGGCGGCAAGGTCATCTGGGCAACCGGTTTTGTCATGATGGCAGGGCAGTTCCTGGGCGCGCGCGTGGGCTCGCGCCTGGTATTAAGCAAAGGACAGAAGCTGATTCGCCCGATGATCGTCATCGTTTCGGCGGTCATGAGCGCAAAGCTTCTTTATGACAGCCATGGACAGGAGATCCTCCACTGGTTGGGGATGAACTAATGAACAGTACGCATAACTACGAACAGCTGATTGAGATTTTTAACGGCTGCTTTGCTGATGATTTTAATACCCGTCTGATTAAAGGCGACGACGAACCGATCTATCTTCCTGCTGATGCCGAAGTGCCGTACAACCGGATCGTCTTTGCGCACGGCTTTTACGCCAGTGCGCTGCATGAAATTTCGCACTGGTGCATTGCGGGGAAAGCGCGTCGCGAGCTGGTGGACTTCGGCTACTGGTACTGTCCGGACGGACGCGACGCCGCAACCCAGGGCCAGTTTGAAGATGTGGAAGTGAAACCGCAGGCGCTGGAATGGCTATTCTGTGTCGCGGCGGGTTTCCCGTTCAACGTCAGCTGTGACAACCTCGAAGGCGACTTCGAGCCAGACCGTATCGTCTTCCAGCGCCGCGTGCATGCACAGGTGATGGAATATCTTGAGAAAGGCATCCCGGAACGTCCGGCCCGCCTGATCGAGGCTTTACAGAATTATTACCACACGCCGGTGATCACGGCGGAATGCTTCCCCTGGCCGGAAGATCTTTAACTGAGGAAAAAAGATGATCGCAGAATTTGAATCACGCATTCTGGCGTTAATTGATGACATGGTGGAACACGCCAGTGATGATGAGCTGTTCGCCAGCGGTTATCTGCGTGGTCACCTGACGCTGGCTGTTGCCGAGCTGGAGGCAGGAGACGATCATTCTGCCGAAGCAGTGCATGATGAAGTCTCCCGCAGCCTGGAAAAGGCGATTCAGGCGGGTGAACTGTCCCCGCGCGACCAGTCTCTGGTGCTGGGCATGTGGGACACTTTGTTCCAGCAGGCTAAACGCTAAGTCATCGTATTTCGCCCGGTGGCGCTGCGCTTACCGGGCCTACGAATATCCCCTCCCCAGAGGGAGAGGGCTAGGGGATCAGACTGCACCCTACTTAACCTTCTTCCCCTTCAGCAGTTTCCGCACCCACAACCGATTCGGGTTCAGCCCTGCAAGCGTTGTTCTGTCCAGCGGTAGCGGCTCGTTGCTCATTTGTGCGGCTAAGGCTTCAGCCAGTAGAGGTGCAGAACACAATCCACGCGAACCCAGCCCACCCAGCATAAACAGTTCGGGATAAACCGGTGCAGCTACCGCCGTTTCCTGGTGGTTTGCAAGGTCGTGATAGGCTTCAAGCGTTGCCTCATAGTTCGGCACATTCCCCATCATCGGCAGATGATCGCGCGTTGCGCAGCGCACGCCACAGCGGGCAGCGCCTTCGCTGACGTCAACCTCTTTCGCCCACGCTGCATCCGGGAAGCAGTCAATCAGGCGCTGGCGGTTTTGCTGCTGATCCGCCTCGCTGTAGCGCATATCCGCTTCGCCACGATGATAGCTCGCCCCGATGCAGTGATGACCATTAGACGGATTTTGTGGCGTCAGATAGCCGTCATAGCACAGTACCTGACGCAGTTTGCCCAGTTCGGACGTAGTAGGGATATGACTCACCTGGCCGCCGACCGGATAAACCGGCACGGATTCTGTCTGGAGAAACTGGTTGATGCTATGTCCGTTCGCCAGCACAACGCTGGCATGGCTTGCCTCTTTGCCATCAGCAAAACGCAAATTCCAGCGTTCTGTTCGGGACAGCGATTCAACCTTGCGGGCATAGTAGACCGTCAGCCCGCGTGACTGCGCAAGGTCAATCGCTGCAGCGGTCAGTTCAGCCGGGCACAGCCAGCCGCCGAGCGGATACTGAATGCCCTCGCAGCCGGTTTCAACGCCGGTGGTGTCGGCGGCCTCTTGCGCGCTTACCGCCCGCGCAATGTCTTCCGGCAGTCCCAGGGACAGCATCTGCGCGATTTTTTGCTGACTTCTCTCATCCCAGCCGAGCTGCGTCACGCCGCACCATTCATGATCGAACGTCACCGGCAGGGCATCATACAGGCGACGGGCGAAGGTAAAGGCCGCCGGGAAAAACTGGAACAGTGCCGGATCGTGCGCGCTTAAAAGGGGATAGAGCGCCCCCTGGCGGTTGCCGGAGGCCCCACCTGCTGGCGCATCGTCAGCACAATAAAGCGTCACCTGCCAGCCACGGTGGATAAGCGCAAGAGACAGCAGGGCGCTGGCGATCCCTCCGCCTGCTATCGCCACTTCCCGTGACGCGCCGGCGCTGCGCGCAAACCAGGGGGCACTGGCGGGGATGTCCAGCGTCTGCTCCATCCTGCCGACCAGCATGTCGCGCTTGCGGCCAAAACCTTTGGTTTTCTGCATAGTAAAGCCCGCTTCCTGCAAGCCGCGGCGAACAAAGCCTGCTGAGGTGAAGGTGGCGAGCGTTGCGCCCGGACGCGCCAGTCGCGCCATCGCGGTAAACAGATGCTGGCTCCACATATCCGGGTTTTTGGCAGGCGCAAAACCGTCCAGGAACCACGCGTCCACCGTCTGATTCATCGCATCATCAAGCTTATCGGTAAGGTCGTTGATGTCGCCCAGCCACAAATCCAGCGTCACGCGTCCGCCGTCCAGAATCAGACGGTGGCATCCCCCAATGTGAGGCGGCCATTGTGCCTGAAGCTGTTCAGCCCAGGTTGCCAGCTCCGGCCAGCGTTGATGGGCCAGGCGCAGATCGGGCGCGGTAAGCGGGAATTTTTCGAAACTGATGAAATGTAATCTTTGTAGCGTAGCCTCAGGGTGGGCAGCGTGAAACTGGTCAAACGCCTGCCAGAGGGTCAGAAAATTGAGCCCGGTGCCGAATCCGCTTTCCGCGACCACAAACAGGCTCCGCGGATGCTCCGGGAAGCGGGTGCTGAGCTGGTTTCCGTCGAGGAAAACATAGCGAGTTTCTTCGAGTCCGTTATCATTAGAAAAATAGACGTCATCAAAATCTCGGGAAACAGGTGTACCCTCAGCGTTGAATTCGAGGTTGGCGGGTTGTATAGCGTTTTGTTTCACGTAAGTTACTCGTCTGACAGGCAGTGGCACGATCTTAACGATGTGAGTCCATCGGTGCAAATTTCCGCAGAAAATGTCTGATCGGACTTGTTCGGCGTACAAGTGTACGCTATTGTGCGACTCGAAACTTACTATAGTGCGACTTACAGAGGTATTGAATGAAACGTGCAGTGATTACTGGCCTGGGCATTGTTTCCAGCATCGGTAATAACCAGCAGGAAGTCCTGGCATCTCTGCGTGAAGGACGCTCCGGGATCACTTTCTCTGAAGAGTTTAAAGATTCAGGTATGCGTAGCCACGTATGGGGTAACGTCAAACTGGACACCACCGGTTTGATTGACCGCAAAGTGGTTCGTTTCATGAACGATGCCTCTATTTATGCTTATCTCTCCATGCAGGAAGCGATTGCAGATGCAGGTCTGAGCGCGGAAGTTTACCAGAACAATCCCCGCGTAGGTCTTATCGCTGGTTCCGGCGGCTCATCTAAAGCGCAGGTATTCGGTGCTGACGCAATGCGTAGCCCGCGTGGTCTGAAAGCGGTAGGTCCGTACGTGGTCACCAAAGCCATGGGCTCTGCGGTTTCCGCATGCCTGGCCACTCCGTTCAAAATCCACGGTGTGAACTACTCCATCAGTTCCGCGTGTGCGACGTCCGCACACTGCATCGGTAACGCGGTTGAGCAGATCCAGCTGGGTAAACAGGACATCGTCTTTGCTGGCGGCGGCGAAGAGCTGGGCTGGGAAATGGCCTGTGAGTTCGACGCGATGGGCGCTCTGTCCACCAAGTACAACGAAACCCCGGAAAAAGCGTCCCGTACTTACGACGCGCACCGTGATGGCTTCATCATCGCAGGCGGCGGCGGTATGGTTGTGGTTGAAGAGCTGGAGCACGCGCTGGCACGTGGTGCGCATATCTACGCTGAGATCGTGGGCTACGGCGCAACGTCTGATGGCGCCGACATGGTTGCGCCATCCGGTGAAGGTGCGGTGCGCTGCATGAAGATGGCGATGCACGGCGTTGATACGCCAATCGACTACCTGAACTCTCACGGTACCTCTACTCCGGTAGGCGACGTGAAAGAGCTGGGTGCAATCCGCGAAGTCTTCGGCGACAACAGCCCGGCAATTTCTGCCACCAAAGCTATGACCGGTCACTCTCTGGGTGCTGCGGGCGTGCAGGAAGCGATCTACTCTCTGCTGATGCTGGAAAACGGCTTTATCGCCCCAAGCATCAACATTGATGAGATGGACGAGCAGGCTGCTGGCCTGAACATCGTGACGAAACCAACGGAAGCGACACTGACCACCGTCATGTCTAACAGCTTCGGTTTCGGCGGCACGAACGCGACGCTGGTAATGCGTAAGTACAAAGCATAAGCGTTTGAATGTATAGTAGAAGGGAACCGGAAGGTTCCCTTTTTTTATGCCTCAACACGGAGTTATGCATGAAGGCTGTTATCCCAGAGAAGAGCGCCCCTTCCGGTAACCTTTCCCTTTTCCGAATCGCCTTTGCGGTATTTCTGACCTACATGACCGTTGGCCTGCCGCTGCCGGTGATCCCACTGTTCGTTCATCAGGAACTCGGCTATGGCAACACTATGGTCGGCATTGCCGTGGGCATTCAGTTTTTAGCCACGGTGTTAACCCGCGGGTACGCCGGACGGCTGGCAGATCAGCACGGTGCAAAACGCTCGGCGTTACAGGGGATGTTTGCCTGTGGTCTGGCGGGCGGGGCATGGCTGTTAGCCGCGCTTTTGCCGGTAGACGCAGGGTATAAATTTGCGCTGCTGGTGCTGGGACGTTTAATCCTTGGCTTTGGTGAAAGCCAGCTGCTGACCGGCACCCTGACCTGGGGAATGGGTCTGGTGGGGCCTGCTCGTTCGGGCAAAGTGATGTCCTGGAACGGCATGGCTATCTATGGCGCGCTGGCCGCTGGCGCACCGCTGGGACTGCTGATCAATAGCCAGTTTGGCTTTGCGGCGCTGGCAGCCACCACCATGGTGTTGCCGCTGCTGGCGTGGGCTTTTAACGGCTCGGTACGTAAGGTGCCCGCTCACAAAGGGGAGCGCCCTTCCCTGTGGAGCGTGATCGGCCAAATCTGGCAGCCGGGTCTGGGCCTGGCGCTGCAGGGCGTAGGTTTTGCGGTGATTGGCACGTTCGTCTCGCTCTACTTTATGAGCCGCGGCTGGGCGATGGCCGGATTTACGCTCACCGCGTTTGGCGGGGCGTTTGTGCTGATGCGCGTGTTCTTCGGCTGGATGCCGGATCGCTTTGGTGGCGTGAAGGTGGCGGTGGCGTCGCTGATGATTGAGACCGTTGGCCTGCTGCTGCTGTGGTACGCACCGGTCGCCTCTGTCGCGCTGATTGGCGCAGCACTCACCGGCTGCGGTTGCTCGTTGATTTTCCCGGCGCTGGGTGTGGAAGTCGTGAAGCGTGTGGCCCCGCAGGTGCGTGGCACAGCACTCGGTGGCTATGCGGCGTTTCAGGATATCTCATACGGAGTAACCGGACCGCTGGCCGGACTGCTGGCCACCTCGTTTGGCTACCCGTCCGTCTTCCTGGCCGGTGCCATTTCTGCGGTCGTGGGGATCGTGGTGACGCTGGTGGCGTTTCGCCGGTCGTAGTTTTTGCCCGGTGGCGCTTCGCTTACCGGGCCTACAACCGCACTGGCCTTAGGCCGGGTAAGGCGAAGCCGCCACCCGGCAGTGTTAAGCAACCAGCCAGAAAATCGCCAGTGCAATCAGTAACGCAATAAACAACAATCCCGGACGGGCAGAAAGCGTTCTGAACGTCTCCACAACGGGCGCAAAAAGCGGGCTGTAGATCGGCTGAATGTTTCTTGCCTCCGGTACGCCGCCTTCCCGCTCGGCGCGGCGCACGAAGATCTGATTGAGCACATCCTGCACCTGCGCGGTGGTCAGTACCGTTTGCGGTGTCGCCTGCCAGTTCTGCTGGGCGTAATCCCGAATCGCCTCGAATTCGTGCGGTTCCAGCGGCTGTTTAAGCGCAGCCTGAACGGTATGCAGGGTAGGGGCGCTCTGGGTGCTGAGCGTCTGGCGCGCCTGTAGCCAGGTCACCAGATGGGGAAACTGTTTGGCCGGGATCAACTCGCCCGCCTTTACGCCGGACAGTTCGAGCATGGATTGCCAGATAAGCTTTGTTGACTCGCCGGTGGCGGCGGCCAGTTTGGTCACCATTTGATTCAGCGTGTTGTGCTCAGCAGGCAGCAGCGAACGCTCGGTCGCTGGCCGCAGCTGCGGCTGTGGGATCGACAGCTGATTGTTCTGCAACAGCGTCAGCACGGTTTTAAGCTGGTCTGGCGTCAGCTGGCTCAGGGCCGTCTGGCCATACTGCTGGCGGATAAAGTCGCTGACCGCCTGACGGTTATTTCCCTGGCCGAGCAGCTCGGTCAGTTGCGTGACAATCTGCCGCGTGGTGTGGTTCTGCTGTGCGGTCGTAATACGCTGGTTGAGATTTTGCTCGGCAGCAGGGAAATGTCGCGACTGCAGCGGTGCGTCATTCCTTACGCCTAAATCATGCTTTACTCCGGCCCAGACTTCCGCGTTTTGCTGTGAAGTCAGCGCAATCAGGCGCGTGATCAGTCGCTCCAGCACGGTGCGCTGTTGCGTGGATAGCGGTTGTTCACCGGCAACGTTTGGCGTGACAGGGCCTTCACCCGGAGGGCGTGGCGGCGTACCTGAAATGGGCTGCATCGTCAAAAATCCTTAAAGTCAAAACTCAGCGTAAACCTGGCAGACGTATATGCCTGGCGGCCAGATTATGGCACACTTGGCAGGTTTACTTCCTCTCAAACAGGTACTCAGACGTGAAAATCCTCGTTGATGAAAATATGCCTTATGCCCGTGAGCTGTTTAGCCGCCTGGGTAACGTTAAGGCTGTCCCTGGTCGCCCGATCCCGGTCAACGAACTGGATGACGCAGACGCGCTGATGGTGCGCTCGGTGACCAAAGTAAATGCGTCGTTGCTCGCCGGAAAAGCGATTAAGTTTGTCGGAACCGCAACGGCAGGGACCGATCATGTGGATGACCAATGGCTGAAGCAGGCGGGGATCGGCTTTTCCGCCGCGCCCGGCTGTAATGCTATTGCCGTCGTGGAATATGTCTTCTCCTCTTTGCTGATGCTGGCCGAGCGCGACGGTTTTGTGCTGAAAGACCGCACCGTGGGGATCGTCGGGGTGGGTAACGTGGGTGGACGCCTGCAAAAGCGCCTGGAGGCGTTAGGTATTCGCACGCTGCTGTGCGACCCACCGCGTAAAGACAACGGTGACGAAGGGGATTTCCGCTCGCTGGATGAGCTGGTTGAACAGTGTGATGTGCTGACGTTTCACACGCCGCTGTTTAAAGAGGGCCCCTATACGTCCCTGCATCTTGCCGATGAAGCACTGATCCGTCGTCTGAAGGCTGGCACTATTCTGATAAATGCCTGCCGTGGCCCGGTGGTGGACAACGCCGCGCTGCTGAAATGTCTGAATGAAGGACAAGACCTCCGCGTTGTGCTGGACGTCTGGGAGCCGGAGCCGGATCTTAACGTTGAACTGCTTAACAAGGTGGACGTAGCCACTGCGCATATCGCGGGCTATACGCTTGAAGGCAAAGCCCGCGGCACAACGCAGGTGTTTGAAGCCTACAGCACGTTTATTGGCCATCCGCAGCAGGTGGCGCTGGATACCTTACTTCCCGCACCTGAATTTGGCCGCATTACCCTGCACGGCCCGCTCGATCAGGCAACGCTGAAAAGGCTGGTGCATTTGGTGTATGATGTGCGCCGCGATGATGCGCTGCTGCGTAAAGTGGCGGGGATCCCGGGTGAATTTGACAAGCTGCGTAAGAACTATGTTGAGCGCCGCGAGTGGTCGTCCCTGTATGTGATGTGCGACGACGCAACGGCCGCGACGCTGCTGAAAAAACTGGGTTTTAACGCCGTTCATCACCCGGCGCATTAATGTCTTCTTAATGCTCCCTGTCGGATACTCCGGCAGGGACGCTTTTTTATTTCTGGAGTAAACCACCATGTCTGAAGGCTGGAACATTGCCATTTTAGGTGCCACCGGTGCCGTGGGCGAAGCCCTGCTCGAAACCCTTGCTGAGCGTCAGTTCCCGGTGGGCGATATCTATGCGCTGGCGCGTACCGATAGCGCGGGTGAGCATCTGCGCTTTAACGGTAAATCCGTCATGGTCCAGGATGCGGCTGCGTTTGACTGGACCCAGGCGCAGCTGGCATTTTTCGCCGCAGGTGCTGAAGCCACGGCGTCTTACATCGAAGAGGCGACCAATTCAGGTTGCCTGGTGATCGACCTAAGCGGTCTGTTCGCCATGGAGCCGGACGTGCCGCTGGTGGTGCCGGACGTCAACCCGTATGTCCTGGCTGACTACCGTAACCGTAATATCATCGCGGTACCGAACAGTCTGACCAGCCAGCTGCTGACCGCGCTGAAACCGCTGATTGACGACGGTGGCCTGTCGCGTATCACCGTCACCAGCCTGCTGTCTGCCTCCGCAAATGGCAAAAAGGCCGTCGATGCGCTGGCCGGGCAGAGCGCGAAGCTGCTGAACGGTATCCCGATTGATGAGGATGATTTCTTCGGTCGCCAACTGGCGTTCAACATGCTGCCACTGCTGCCGGATCGTGAAGGTTCCGTGCGCGAAGAGCGCCGTATCGTCGACGAAGCGCGCAAAATTCTGCAGGATGAGGGGCTGATGATCTCCGCAAACGTCGTGCAGTCGCCGGTATTCTACGGTCACGCGCAGATGGTAGGTTTTGAAGCCCTGCGCCCGCTGGCGGCGGAAGAAGCGCGCGATGCGTTTGGCCGCGGTGAAGATATCGTACTTTCCGAAGAGAGCGAGTTTCCGACGCAGGTCGGTGACGCCACCGGTAGCGCCCATCTTTCAGTCGGTTGCGTGCGGAACGATTACGGTATGCCGGAGCAGGTTCAATTCTGGTCCGTTGCGGACAACGTTCGTTTTGGCGGCGCGCTGATGGCGGTCAAAATTGCTGAGAAACTGGTGCAGGAGTACCTGTACTGATGTCAGAAGTGGAACAAAAGCCGGTTCATAAAATTGCCCTCGGTATCGAGTACGATGGCAGTAAATATTATGGCTGGCAGCGTCAGAATGAGGTGCGTAGCGTCCAGGAAAAGCTGGAGAAAGCGCTCTCTCAGGTGGCAAACGAGCCGATTAACGTTCTGTGCGCAGGCCGTACGGATGCGGGTGTTCACGGTACCGGGCAGGTGGTCCACTTTGAAACCACTGCCGTGCGCAAAGATGCCGCCTGGACGCTGGGTGTAAATGCGAATTTACCTGGTGACATTGCGGTGCGTTGGGTGAAAGCTGTGCCGGATGATTTTCACGCGCGCTTCAGCGCGACGGCGCGTCGCTACCGCTATGTCATCTACAACCAGCGTCTGCGTCCGGCGGTGCTAAGCCAGGGCGTAACGCATTTTTATGAACCGCTCGATGCTGAACGCATGCATCGTGCGGCGCAGTGTCTGATTGGTGAAAATGACTTTACGTCGTTTCGTGCGGTGCAATGTCAGTCCCGTACGCCGTGGCGTAACGTTATGCACATAAACGTCAGCCGTTTTGGCGCGTATGTGGTGGTGGATATCAAAGCCAATGCCTTTGTACATCATATGGTGCGGAATATTGTAGGCAGCCTGATGGAAGTGGGTGCCGGACACCAGCCGGAGAGCTGGATTGCAGACCTGCTGGCAGCGAAGGACAGAACGCTTGCGGCAGCCACGGCGAAAGCAGAAGGACTGTATCTGGTTGCGGTAGACTATCCGGATCGGTTTGACCTGCCAAAACCGCCAATGGGCCCGCTGTTTTTAGCGGACTAAACAAGGTGCAATTAAGGCTTAGACAATATGGACGTAATACGTTTTCTGATTGATTTCATTCTGCATATTGATGTTCACCTGGCGGAACTGGTCGCGCAGTATGGCGTCTGGGTTTATGCCATCCTGTTCCTCATTCTGTTCTGTGAAACCGGTCTGGTCGTTACCCCCTTCCTGCCGGGGGACTCCCTGCTGTTTGTTGCGGGTGCGTTATCGGCCCTACCGACCAATGACTTGAACGTGCATCTGATGGTGGTGTTGATGGTGATTGCCGCAATTATCGGGGATGCCGTCAACTATACCATTGGCCGGGTGTTCGGTGAGCGCTTGTTCAGCAATCCTGATTCGAAAATTTTCCGTCGCAGCTATTTAGATAAAACCCATGCGTTTTATGAACGTCATGGCGGAAAAACCATTATCCTTGCGCGTTTTGTGCCTATTGTGCGCACATTTGCACCGTTTGTGGCGGGAATGGGGCATATGTCCTATCGTCATTTTGCGATGTATAACGTCGTGGGCGCGCTGCTGTGGGTGCTGTTGTTTACCTATGCAGGCTACCTGTTTGGCGACTTGCCGGTGGTTCAGGAAAACCTTAAGTTACTGATTGTAGCGATTATTGTGCTTTCCGTACTGCCTGGCGTTATTGAGATTATTCGTCACAAACGCGCGGCGGCAAAGCAAGCGAAGTAAATGCACGCTGGCGGTTCGACCACTTTTTTATCCAAAGTTTCGGGCTGTTATGTTTTAATGTGCAACATTCATGGTCTGTTGGAGGCAAAAATGGCATTATTCGCCTCTTATAGCAAAACTGGCATACGACCAGGTTCAGGCAGAAAGGTTATCAATGAGCTGGATTGAACGAATTAAAAGCAACATTACCCCAACGCGCAAAGCGAGCATTCCTGAAGGGGTATGGACGAAGTGTGATAGCTGCGGCCAGGTTCTGTACCGTGCAGAGCTGGAACGCAATCTTGAAGTGTGTCCGAAGTGTGACCACCATATGCGTATGTCGGCGCGTAACCGCCTGCATAGCCTGCTGGACGAAGGTTCACTGGTAGAACTGGGCAGCGAGCTTGAGCCAAAAGATGTGCTGAAGTTCCGCGATTCCAAAAAATACAAAGATCGTCTGGCCTCTGCACAGAAAGAGACTGGCGAGAAAGACGCGCTGATCGTCATGAAAGGCACCCTACATGAAATGCCGGTTGTCGCCGCGGCGTTTGAGTTCTCCTTTATGGGTGGCTCAATGGGCTCTGTCGTGGGCGCACGTTTTGTGCGTGCCGTTGAGCAAGCGCTGGAAGATAACTGCCCGCTGATCTGCTTCTCTGCCTCTGGCGGAGCACGTATGCAGGAAGCGCTGATGTCTCTGATGCAGATGGCGAAAACCTCTGCGGCGCTCGCGAAAATGCAGGAACGCGGTCTGCCTTACATTTCCGTGCTGACCGACCCAACCATGGGTGGCGTCTCTGCAAGCTTCGCGATGCTTGGCGATCTGAACATTGCTGAGCCAAAAGCACTGATCGGTTTCGCTGGTCCTCGCGTCATTGAGCAAACCGTTCGTGAAAAACTGCCGCCGGGCTTCCAGCGCAGTGAGTTCCTCATTGAGAAAGGCGCCATCGATATGATCGTCCGCCGTCCGGAAATGCGCCTGAAACTGGCAAGCGTTCTGGCGAAGCTGATGAATCTGCCCGCGCCAAACCCGGATGAGCCGCGCGAAGGCGTGGTGGTACCGGATCAGGAACCCGAGGCCTGATAACTGAAAAGGGCAGGGCCAGATGGCGCTGCCCTTTTGCTTTATAACCTGCTAATGACAACCGGGCATCATGGAAAATAAAAGCATTCCTCAAGCCACGTCGCCCCTGGCCGCGTGGCTTTCTTATCTGGAAAACCTGCACAGTAAAACCATTGATATGGGGCTTGAGCGCGTAAGCCAGGTTGCCGCGCGTCTGGGCGTGCTGAAACCTGCGCCTTTCGTTTTCACCGTCGCAGGCACCAACGGTAAAGGCACTACCTGCCGTACGCTGGAATCCGTCCTGATGGCGGCGGGTTACAAGGTTGGCGTTTACAGCTCACCACACCTGGTACGTTACACTGAGCGGGTTCGCGTGCAGAACAGCGAGCTGCCGGAATCGGCGCATACGGCGTCGTTCGCGGAAATCGAAGCCGCGCGAGGTGATATCTCGTTAACCTATTTCGAGTACGGCACGCTTTCGGCATTGTGGCTGTTCAAACAGGCGCTGCTGGATGTGGTGATTCTGGAAGTGGGTCTTGGCGGGCGGCTTGATGCCACCAATATGGTGGATGCGGACGTGGCGGTGGTCACCAGTATCGCGCTGGACCATATCGACTGGCTGGGGCCGGATCGGGAAAGCATTGGTCGCGAGAAGGCCGGAATTTTCCGGGCGAATAAACCCGCCGTGGTCGGTGAGCCGGATATGCCGCACACTATTGCTGACGTGGCCCAGGAGAAGGGCGCTCTGTTGCTGCGCCGTGGCGTTGACTGGCAATATGAGGTTCAGGATAACGGCTGGCGCTTTAGCGATGCGCAGGGAATGCTGGACAACCTGCCGCTGCCGCAGGTGCCACAGCCTAACGCGGCAACCGCGCTGGCGGCATTGCGCGCCAGCGGATTAGCGGTCAGCGATCAGGCGATCCGCGACGGCATTCAGAATGCGCTGCTGCCGGGACGTTTTCAGATTGTGAGTGAGTCACCGCGCCTGATCCTGGACGTGGCGCACAACCCACACGCAGCGGCGTACCTCGCAGGACGTCTCAAATCGTTACCAAAAACCGGGCGCGTGCTGGCGGTTATCGGTATGCTTCATGATAAAGATATCGGTGGCACGCTGGCCTGCATGGAGAGTGTGGTCGATAGCTGGTATTGTGCTCCTCTTGAGGGGCCGCGTGGTGCGACGGCCGAGCAGTTGATGGAACATCTCGGCAAAGGCGCAATCTATAGTAGCGTGGCTCAGGCCTGGCATGCCGCGATGGCGGATGCTAAACCAGAAGATACCGTGCTGGTGTGTGGCTCTTTCCACACGGTGGCACATGTCATGGAAGTGATGGACGCGGGGAGAACCGGTGGCGAGTAAGTTTCAGAACCGTTTAACAGGAACCATTGTGCTGGTCGCGCTCGGGGTGATTATTCTTCCCGGGCTGCTCGACGGGCAGAAAAAGCATTATCAGGACGAGTTTGCAGCCATTCCGCTGGTGCCGAAACCGGGCGACCGTGATGAACCGGATATGCTGCCTGCGGCGACACAGGCGCTGCCTGCCCAGCCGCCGGAAGGGGCGGCTGAAGAAGTTCGCGCGGGCGATGCCGCTGCGCCGTCGCTCGACCCGTCGCGTCTGGCGGCGAATAACAACATCGAGATTGATCCGGTACCGGTAGAGAAGCCTAAGCCTGTTGAAAAACCGAAGCCGGTAGAGAAACCGCAGCCGAAGCCACCGCGTGATAAAGCGGCAGAGCAACTGGCTGCTGCGTCAGAAACCCCTCCGCCAGCGAAGCAAGACGCAGCCCCGACCGGCAAAGCCTATGTTGTGCAACTGGGCGCGTTGAAAAACGCCGATAAAGTTAACGAGGTCGTGGGTAAACTGCGCAGCGCGGGCTATCGTGTTTACACTTCACCTTCCACGCCGGTGCAGGGTAAAATTACCCGTATCCTTGTGGGGCCGGAAGCGTCTAAAGATAAGCTGAAAGGCTCGCTGGGTGAGCTGAAGCAGATCTCCGGTCTGAGCGGTGTGGTGATGAACTATAGCGCGAACTGATAAGATCTCCCCCTCACCCTAACCCTCGCCCCTCAAGGGAGAGGGCCGGGGTGAGGGGGAGAAGACGTCCACAGAGATGTCAAAAGGACCGTGGCGTTGATTATTTTTTCAGCGCCTTTTTTATTTACGCGCGGGAAGGAAATCCCTACGCAAACGTTTTCTTTTTCTGTTAGAATTCGCCCCGAACTGGATGACAGGGCGTTAAATCGTGGGACACATATGGTCTGGATTGATTACGCCATCATTGCGGTGATTGGTTTTTCCTGTCTGGTTAGCCTGATCCGTGGCTTTGTTCGTGAAGCGTTATCGCTGGTGACTTGGGGTTGTGCTTTCTTTGTTGCCAGTCATTACTACACTTACCTGTCTGTCTGGTTCACGGGCTTTGAAGATGAACTGGTCCGAAATGGAATCGCCATCGCGGTGCTGTTTATCGCGACGCTGATTGTTGGTGCTATCGTCAATTACGTGATAGGTCAGCTGGTCGAGAAAACCGGTCTGTCAGGAACGGACAGGGTACTCGGGATCTGTTTCGGGGCGTTGCGAGGTGTGCTGATTGTGGCCGCCATCCTGTTCTTCCTGGATACCTTCACCGGGTTCTCCAAAAGTGAAGACTGGCAGAAATCGCAGCTCATTCCTGAGTTCAGCTTCATCATCAGATGGTTCTTTGACTATCTGCAAAGCTCGTCGAGTTTTTTGCCCAGGGCATAAACCCTGAGATGTGGCTTAACGAGGAAAAGACGAATGTGCGGTATTGTCGGTATCGCCGGTTTCATGCCGGTAAACCAGTCGATTTATGACGCGTTAACGGTGCTTCAGCACCGTGGGCAGGATGCTGCGGGTATCATCACCATTGATGCAAACAACTGCTTCCGTTTACGTAAGGCGAATGGCCTGGTAAACGATGTGTTTGAAGCCCGCCATATGCAGCGTCTGCAAGGTAATATGGGGATCGGTCACGTTCGTTATCCTACTGCTGGCAGTTCCAGCGCCTCTGAGGCACAGCCTTTCTACGTCAACTCACCGTATGGCATCACCCTTGCCCATAACGGCAACCTGACCAACGCCCATGAGCTGCGTAAAAAGCTGTTCGAAGAGAAACGTCGCCACATTAACACCACCTCTGATTCTGAAATCCTGCTCAACGTGTTCGCCAGCGAGCTGGATAACTTCCGTCACTACCCGCTGGAAGCAGACAATATCTTTGCTGCCATTGCTGCGACCAACCGCCAGATCCGCGGTGCATACGCCTGCGTGGCGATGATTATCGGTCACGGTATGGTTGCCTTCCGCGATCCAAACGGCATTCGTCCGCTGGTGCTGGGCAAGCGCGACCTTGGCGATGGCCGTACCGAATATATGGTTGCCTCTGAGAGCGTGGCGCTGGATACCCTGGGCTTCGAATTCCTGCGTGACGTTGCGCCGGGCGAAGCGGTGTATATCACCGAGAAGGGCCAGCTGTTTACCCGTCAGTGTGCCGACAACCCGGTCAGCAACCCGTGCCTGTTTGAATACGTCTATTTCGCCCGCCCGGACTCCTTCATCGACAAGATTTCCGTCTACAGCGCGCGCGTAAATATGGGCACGAAGCTCGGCGAGAAGATTGCTCGCGAATGGGACGATCTCGACATCGACGTGGTTATTCCTATCCCGGAAACCTCCTGCGATATCGCTCTGGAAATTGCCCGTATTCTGGATAAACCTTACCGTCAGGGCTTCGTGAAGAACCGCTACGTTGGCCGCACCTTCATCATGCCGGGCCAGCACCTGCGCCGTAAGTCCGTACGTCGTAAACTGAACGCCAACCGCGCCGAATTCCGTGATAAGAACGTTCTGCTGGTGGATGACTCCATTGTGCGTGGTACCACCTCTGAGCAAATTATTGAGATGGCGCGCGAAGCGGGGGCGAAGAAAGTGTATCTGGCGTCTGCCGCACCGGAAATTCGCTTCCCGAACGTGTACGGCATCGATATGCCAACCGCCAATGAGCTGATTGCGCACGGTCGCGAAGTGGACGAAATTCGTCAGATTATCGGCGCCGATGGCCTGATTTTCCAGGATCTGAACGATCTTATCGACGCGGTGCGCGCCGAGAACCCGGAGATTCAGCAGTTCGAGTGCTCCGTGTTTAACGGCGTCTATGTGACGAAAGACGTCGACCAGCAGTACCTTGACTATCTTGATTCGCTGCGCAACGACGATGCGAAAGCCGTTCAGCTGCAAAACGATCTCGAAAGTTTAGAGATGCACAACGAAGGTTAATCTCTCTGCAGGTGAGGGCGCTCGCCCTCACTTGCAACTCCCCGCGAAATCCTGCACAGTCTGCCCTGAAATCAGTAAGGGCGAAAATCATGAAACGACTCATTGTTGGGCTCAGCGGTGCCAGTGGCGCCATTTACGGCGTACGTCTGCTGCAGGTTTTGCGCGACGTAGCGGAAGTCGAAACCCATCTGGTGATGAGCCAGGCGGCGCGACAAACCCTCTCCCTTGAAACCGATCTCTCCCTGCGTGATGTTCAGGCACTGGCCGACGTCGTGCACGACGCGCGCGATATCGCCGCCAGCATCTCCTCAGGCTCGTTTAAAACCGCTGGCATGGTGATCCTGCCCTGTTCAATTAAAACGCTCTCCGGCATTGTGAACAGCTATACCGACACGCTGGTGACGCGCGCGGCGGATGTCGTGCTGAAGGAACGTCGCCCGCTGGTGCTTTGCGTGCGGGAAACGCCGCTACATCTGGGGCATTTGCGCCTGATGACCCAGGCCGCCGAGCTGGGCGCCGTGATCATGCCGCCGGTACCGGCGTTTTATCATCGCCCGCAGTCGCTGGATGATGTGATCAACCAGACCGTCAACCGCGTGCTGGATCAGTTTGATATCGACCTGCCGGAAGATCTCTTCACCCGCTGGCAGGGAGCCTGATTCTGTGCACACATGCTGTGCATGAAAAGAGACGTTGCCCTGTTTCAGGGCAATTATGCAACGGCGATCATATCCTCGACATTTAATTCGTTTTTTCCCTTTTTCTCTCTCCGGTTCGTTCGGCAGACCTGCTATCTTTCACCATTAAGGCAATATCGCAACGTTTTATTAACATATTTAACGTCGAAGTTTTGACCAGACGGCAATGTGGCATAAGACCTGCAAGAGAAGCCTGCAACACAACACACAACACAATACATAATAAAATCACGGTACTTGAGGGTAAATGTATGAAGAAGACGGTTCTGGCTCTGTCTTTGCTGGTGGGGTTAAGTGCGGCGGCAGGTAGCTATGCGGCGCTTCCACAGACGGTTCGTATCGGTACAGACGCAACCTACGCGCCATTCTCTTCCAAGGATGCGAAAGGCGATTTCGTGGGGTTTGATATCGATCTGGGAAATGAAATGTGCAAACGCATGCAGGTAAAATGCACATGGGTGGGCAGCGACTTTGACGCATTAATTCCGTCGCTGAAAGCCAAGAAAATCGACGCCATTATCTCTTCTCTCTCTATCACCGAAAAACGTCAGCAGGAGATTGCCTTCTCTGACAAGCTCTACGCCGCTGATTCACGTCTGATTGCTGCTAAAGGCTCCCCGATCCAGCCGACCATCGACTCGCTGAAAGGCAAGCATGTTGGCGTGCTCCAGGGGTCAACGCAGGAAGGTTATGCCAATGCCAACTGGCGCGAGAAGGGTGTCGACGTGGTTGCCTATCAGAATCAGGATCTGATTTACTCTGACCTGTCGGCGGGCCGTCTGGATGCTGCATTCCAGGATGAAGTCGCCGCGAGCGAAGGCTTCCTGAAGCAGCCAGCCGGGAAAGACTACGCTTTTGCAGGCCCGTCCGTGAAAGACAAAAAATACTTTGGTGACGGCACCGGTATTGGCCTGCGTAAGGATGATACCGAGCTGAAAGCCGCCTTTG
Organism: Enterobacter sp. ZOR0014; assembly: GCF_000798855.1. Lineage (NCBI taxonomy): Bacteria > Pseudomonadati > Pseudomonadota > Gammaproteobacteria > Enterobacterales > Enterobacteriaceae > Enterobacter > Enterobacter sp. ZOR0014. The sequence continues at coordinate 44,469 of NZ_JTLF01000107.1, forward strand.
ACAAAGCGTTTACAGAGCTGCGTAAAGACGGTACTTACGACAAACTGGCGAAGAAATACTTCGACTTCAACGTCTACGGTGACTGAGACCTGACGGTGATGCACTGAAAAGAGGCATCAGGCGAAGGGGTGTTCCAGTATGGTGCGTTAAATGCACTATATTGGATCGCTTTGTGCATACTTACGCATTTATAATGCAAAATATCCCGGCCCGAAGGCATTAATCTTTGCCTGAAGGTGGGGATTAATGGCACATTAGCACCACCCCGTCGTCGTAAAAATCCCGTATGAAGACAGTTTGTTGAGGACAAATATGAAAAAACTCGTGTTGTCACTATCTCTGGTGCTGGCCTTTTCCAGCGCCACCGCGGCATTCGCAGCCATTCCGCAGAAAATCCGTATTGGTACCGATCCAACCTATGCGCCGTTTGAATCGAAGAATTCAAAGGGTGAGCTGGTGGGTTTTGACATCGATCTGGCCAATGAGCTGTGCAAACGCATCAAAGCGCAATGTACCTACGTTGAGAACCCGCTGGACGCGCTTATCCCATCCCTGAAAGCAAAAAAAATCGACGTAATTATGTCCTCGCTCTCCATCACTGAAAAACGCCAGCAGGAGATTGCCTTCACCGACAAACTCTACGCGGCCGATTCACGTCTGGTAGTGGCGAAGTCTTCTGATATTCAGCCAACGCTTGAGTCGCTGAAGGGCAAACGCGTGGGCGTGCTGCAGGGCACCACCCAGGAAACCTACGGTAACGAACACTGGGCGCCGAAGGGGATCGAAATTGTCTCCTATCAGGGCCAGGAAAATATTTACGCAGACCTGACGGCCGGCCGTATTGATGCGGCATTCCAGGATGAAGTCGCGGCAAGCGAAGGCTTCCTGAAAACGCCGGTGGGCAAAGATTACAAGTTCGGCGGTCCGTCCATTAAGGATGTGAAGTTGTTTGGTGTGGGTACCGGTATGGGCCTGCGCAAAGAAGACAACGAACTGCGCGAAGCGCTGAACAAAGCGTTTGCGGAAATGCGCGCTGACGGTACCTATGACAAGCTGGCGAAAAAGTACTTTGATTTCAATGTGTACGGCGGCTAATCGCTCCGTCAAATAACGTGCGGCCCCTCCCGATGCGGGAGGGGAAAAGACACGGTTTCACCACTCACGATACGACAGGGCTCGCGGTATGCTGTACGGATTTTCTGGCGTCATTTTACAGGGCGCGCTTGTCACCCTTGAGCTGGCTATCAGCTCCGTGGTGCTGGCGGTGCTGATAGGTCTGGCGGGCGCAGGGGCGAAGCTTTCGGCTAACAAACCGCTGGCGCTCATTTTTGAAGGCTATACCACGCTCATTCGCGGCGTACCCGATCTGGTGCTGATGCTGCTCATCTTTTATGGTCTGCAGATTGCGTTAAACAGCGTAACGGATGCGATGGGACTGGGACAAATTGATATCGACCCGATGGTGGCCGGTATTATTACCCTCGGTTTTATCTACGGTGCCTACTTCACCGAAACCTTCCGCGGTGCTTATATGGCCGTGCCGAAAGGTCACATTGAGGCGGCAACCGCATTTGGTTTTACCTCTTCACAAACGTTTCGCCGGATCATGTTCCCGGCCATGATGCGCTATGCGCTGCCGGGCATTGGTAACAACTGGCAGGTTATCCTCAAAGCGACGGCGCTGGTCTCTTTGCTCGGTCTGGAAGATGTGGTCAAAGCCACTCAGCTGGCGGGTAAAAGCACCTGGGAGCCCTTCTACTTTGCGGTGGTTTGTGGCGTGATCTATCTGGTCTTTACGACCGTCTCCAATGGTGTGCTGCTTCTGCTTGAGCGTCGCTACTCCGTGGGTGTGAAGAGGGCTGACCTGTGATTGAGATTATTCAGGAATACTGGAAATCCCTGCTGTGGACAGATGGCTATCGCTTTACCGGCGTGGCGATCACGCTGTGGCTGCTGATTTCGTCCGTGGTGATGGGCGGCATTCTGGCGGTGTTTCTCGCCATTGGCCGCGTGTCGAACAATAAATTTATTCAGTTCCCCATCTGGCTGTTTACCTATGTCTTTCGCGGTACGCCGCTGTACGTGCAGCTGCTGGTCTTCTATTCAGGCATGTACACGCTGGAAATCGTAAAAGGCACGGAAATGCTAAATGCGTTCTTCCGTAGCGGCCTGAACTGTACGGTGCTGGCGTTGACGCTCAACACCTGTGCCTATACCACCGAGATCTTCGCCGGGGCTATTCGTTCCGTGCCTTATGGTGAGATTGAAGCGGCGCGGGCGTATGGCTTTTCGTCAGTAAAACTTTACCGCTGCATTATTCTGCCATCGGCGCTGCGTATTGCGCTGCCTGCGTACAGCAACGAAGTGATTCTGATGCTGCACTCCACTGCGCTTGCCTTTACCGCGACGGTGCCGGATCTGCTCAAAATCGCGCGCGATATTAACTCCGCGACCTATCAGCCGTTTACCGCGTTTGGCATTGCGGCGGTGCTCTATTTAATTATCTCTTATGTCTTGATTAGCCTGTTCCGCAAGGCTGAAAAACGCTGGTTGCAGCATATAAAACCTTCTTCGACGCACTGAGAAAGATGATGGCTGAGAACAAATTAAACGTTATTGATTTGCACAAACGCTACGGCGAACATGAAGTGCTGAAAGGGGTGTCGCTGCAGGCGAATGCAGGCGACGTAATCAGTATCATCGGCTCATCCGGCTCGGGTAAAAGTACCTTCCTGCGCTGCATTAACTTCCTCGAAAAACCGAGTGAAGGCTCGATTGTGGTGAGCGGGCAGAATATTAATCTGATACGCGATAAAGACGGCCAGCTGAAGGTGGCGGATAAGAATCAGCTGCGTCTGCTGCGCACGCGTCTGACCATGGTGTTCCAGCACTTCAACCTCTGGAGCCACATGACGGTGCTGGAGAACGTGATGGAAGCGCCGATTCAGGTGCTGGGCCTGAGCAAACAGGAAGCCCGCGAGCGCGCGGTGAAATACCTGGCGAAAGTGGGTATCGACGAGCGTCAGCAGATGAAATACCCGGTGCACCTCTCCGGCGGTCAGCAGCAACGTGTCTCCATCGCCCGCGCGCTGGCGATGGAACCCGAAGTGCTGCTGTTCGATGAACCGACTTCAGCGCTGGATCCTGAACTCGTTGGCGAAGTGCTGCGCATCATGCAGAAGCTGGCCGAAGAGGGCAAAACGATGGTGGTGGTGACGCACGAGATGGGCTTTGCCCGTAACGTTTCTAACCACGTCATCTTCCTGCATCAGGGCAAAATTGAAGAGCAGGGCCATCCGGACGACGTCTTAGCGAATCCGCAAAGCCCGCGTCTGCAGCAGTTCCTGAAAGGCTCCCTGAAATAACGGGGTTTTTCCCTCTCCCCGTGGGAGAGGGTTGGGGTGA